>DAOWGJ010000394.1 GCA_030637505.1 Holophagae bacterium | reverse complement strand
GGTACGACAACGTACCCATCGACGTCGTCACGTCACGCAAGAAAGTGATCGATGTCGGAAAGTTCTACAATACCGAGCGTCTGAGACCGTTCTACAAGAAATTCGACGGCGCCCCGGTGTTCATCATGACGTCGGATTACTAAGAGCTGTCAGCTATCAGCTATCAGCTGTCAGCTCTGAGCTGGTACGACGGGAGACCGGCGCCAAGAGGATCATCTGAACTGTGGACCGATCGATTGCATGGGGTCCTTTTGGGTCGGGATCAGTAGGGTGGGCCTTGGCCCACCAAGGAACCGAAGATTGAGGGTGGTCGATGTTGACTCGTGAACTGATTGCGACCTGCAGCCGGGGGCTTGAGGAGGTCCTGGCCGGAGAGATTCTTGACCTGGGTGGTCTGAGGGTCGAGGCCGGGCGAGGCATGGTCCGATTCCATGGCGAACGTCAGACGATGATCAAGAGTTGCCTGGGACTTCGGACGGCCATGCGGATCCTGATCCCCGTCGCGTCGGGCTCGGCCGGCGACAGGGAACAGCTCTACCAGCTTGCGGGTCAGGTGGCCTGGGAGGATTTCCTTTCGCCGGGGGGAACGTTGGCGGTCAACGTCGCTGGTCGAAATTCGGCCTTCGGCAATACCGTGTTTGCGGCCCAGGTCGTCAAGGATGCCGTGGTTGACCGAGTACGGCAGAAAAGAGGGGGGCGACCTTCGGTTGACCTGGTCAAGCCCCACGTTCCGATTCATCTCCACCTGCGGGAGGGCGAGGCGTCGATCTCCCTCGATGCCGTGGGAACCCCGCTGTCGAAGCGCGGTTACCGCCCGAAAGGCGGTCCGGCCCCGTTGAATTCCGCCTTGGCGGCCGGCCTCCTGCTGTTGGCCGACTACGATGGCGAGAGGCCCCTGTTGGATCCGATGGGCGGGACGGGAACCTTCGCCGCGGAGGCCGCGATGATCGCCACGCGGTTGGCGCCGGGCCTCTACCGGCGCTTCGCTTTCGAACGGTGGCCGGACCACCGCCAGGATTTGCTGGTCAAAGTGCGGCGTGACCTTGAAGCTCTGCAGAGGCCTGCGCCGTGCCCCATCGTCTCGGCCGATCATGATCCCAAGGCCCTCAAGGTCGCCAAGCAGAATCTGGGCGCCGCAGGGGTCGCCCAGTGGGTCGACGTCGTTGCGGGAGAGGCGACGGCGATGGAGCCGCCCGGTGACGGCTCGCTGATCGTCATCAACCCGCCCTACGGCAAGCGCCTGGGAGAAGCCGGGGCTCTCAAGGGCCTGTATTCCGGCCTCGGCGACCGTCTCAAAGCCATCGGTGGAGATTCCACCGCCTGGATCCTGGCCGGCAACCGAGAGCTGTCCAAGAACATCGGCCTCAAAGCCTCGCGGAGAATCCCGGTATTCAACGGCCCAATTGAGTGCCGCTGGATGCGTTTCGACCTTTATGAAGGCAGCCGGAAATTTCGACCGGAAGACAATTCCCTCGAAAAGAACGAACAGAACGCTGAGGGATAGCCACAAAGTTGCATGACCGATGAATTCTTGCCGAGGCCGTCGACCGTCACGTTGGAAAAGGTGGCGCCAAACGGGGTAGTGACCCTTATCGACTACTTCGTCTGGAGATTCCCTCGGGTTGCGCCGGCCGTGTGGGCCGAGCGTTTCGCCGCCGGCAAGGTCTGGACCGGGCAGGGTATCTTGGCAGCCAATCACGATTTCGTGCCCGGTCTTGTTGCCCACTACCGGCGCGAGGTCGCGACTGAGCCGGAGGTCCGGACGGATTGGCGGATCGTGTGGCAGGACGATGACCTCCTGGTGGTCGACAAGCCTCCCTTTCTGCCAGTTACGCCCGGCGGACTCTGGGTCAGAGGTTGCCTGCTCCACCTCCTTTGTGAGCAGCTCAGGGAGGCGGAGCTGGCGCCCCTCCACCGTCTCGACCGGCTGACCTCGGGCCTGGTCATGCTGTCTCGCCGCCGTTGCTCGCGGTCCCACGTATCGCGTCTCTTTCAAGGCGCCCGGTCGGTTCTCGAGAAACATTACACCGCAGTCGTGGAGATCGGCGATCGGTCGCCCCCCC
>DAOWGJ010000039.1 GCA_030637505.1 Holophagae bacterium | reverse complement strand
CTGTGGACCGTCGCGGCGATCTCGACGCCGTCTGGGGCATTGACCGTCAAAGGCCCGGTTGCCGGTACATTTTCCTCGATAACAGTGGCCTGTTCTTCAACCCCAGGTCCCGAGCAGGCCGCGATCAGTGTGCAAAGTGCGAGAACGAGGGTGATTCGAGTGAGCATGATGCCTCCTTGGTATTTTCTTGGCTTTTGAATTCTACCTTGGCGGGGCCTGCCGTGACGCAGGAGACCAGGAGCGCCCAGGACCTTCGACGGGACGTGCCATTCATGCCTTTCTCCCTGCGCAGACCTCCCGATGACGGTGAAGCTGCGGGAAAAGGCATGAGGGGCAATCCACGGCGAAACCCTCGGTAATCGAGTCTCGGCCAACGCCGTAGGCCGCCGAGGTCATTTTCCGGAGGGGCGATTCCCTCCCGATTTCTGTAACCAAGCCCCTCCGGGAAATGAACCGAGCGGGAGCGATCGGTAGGCGCTCGAATTGGTGTCAATCCCCAAGCGCTCCCGAAGGCCGGGGTTGAAAACCAGATGAGCAGCACCCTCATCTGCTCCACAATACCTGCTACCATCGATGTAAGGGCATTGCTTTGCTTGCACCAGGGATCGCCAGCAGTCCTGCATATTCATCGAGATAATCGGCGAAGGTCCCGATAATTAACAATCTGGAGGATCAGAATATGACCAAACAGAAAGTACTCGTTTTTTTGATTGTAATACTCTCAGGAGTGAGTTTCGTTGGGGCAGGGTGCGTTGATGACGGAGCAGAGTCAGTCAGATTGGTCCTGGAAGATATTTATGAAGAGATGGGTCGTCCTGAAATGACCAAGAAAACAGCAGAGAAACTGGACCACTTGATTTTCATAAGGGACAGTAATAAAGAACCGATGTTAAACCCTGAAATGACCTTCAGTTGGAGTCCTTATAAGGACAGTATTACCGCTATCATATCCTGCGTAGAAAATGATATTCAACAGAAATTGCGGTTCATCTGGCGTCCTGGCCGAGACTTGGAGATTATTGATCTGGATGCCGTTCTCAAAGAGTAGAAAAATGGAACGAATATTCTTGACGATTGGTGCGGTGATGGGTGCGTTGGGTGTTGGGGCGGGGGCCTTTGCGGCCCATGGCCTCAAGGCACGGTTGACGCCGGATCTCTTGGCGGTCTTCGAGACCGGCGCAAGGTACCAGATGATCCATGCGTTGGCGCTGTTGGCCGTTGGTCTCGTGCTGGCTCGAACGCCTCACCCTGCGGTGACGGCCTCGGGCTGGCTTTTTATCATCGGTGTGGTGATTTTTTCGGGTTCGTTGTACCTGTTGGCGCTGACCGGGATCAGGTGGTTGGGTGCGATTACGCCGCTCGGTGGTCTGGCGATGATTGCAGGGTGGCTCAGCCTGGCATGGGGGGCGTTCTCGTGGCGCTAGAAGACCGATGAACGAATACCTGGCTTCAACCTATTTCATCGATTACGAGAGTGACGCCGTCCAGGATTTTGTCGGGCGGGTTGTCGGCGCGATCAACGACCCCCTGGCCAAGGCAATTCGCCTGTTCAACGCAGTTCGGGACGGCCTGTGGTACGACCCATACAACGTCAAACTCAACCGGGAGGCCTACCGGGCATCCGTGATTTTGAAGGGAGAGACCGCGTACTGTGTGCCCAAGGCGATTGTGCTGGCGGCGGCAGGTCGGGCTGTCGGCTTGCCAACGCGCCTCGGATACGCTGATGTCAGGAACCACCTGGCGACCCCCCGCCTCCTGGAGCATTTGGGAACCGACGTCTTTGCGTTCCACGGCTATACCGAGATCTTCCTCGAGGACCGTTGGGTCAAGGTGACACCTACATTCAACACCAGATTGTGCGAACGTTTCGGAGTGCTTCCGCTCGAGTTCGACGGTGTCTCGGATGCGTTGTTCCAACCTTTTGACACAACAGGGAGACGCCACATGGAGTACATCCGGGACCGGGGTACATTTGCCGACTTTCCCTTCGAGGAGATGCTTCGCGTTTACGCCGAGGTTTATCCGTCGTTTGCAGTCGAACGATTGGAACCGGAGGAGGATTCGCTCTTCGGAACACCTTGAGGGCCGGACCGTTTCATCAAGCGCGGGGCCAGGATCAGGGCCGTGCCATAGGCCGCGAAGGCAAGGAAAAGGGTTGAAGGGTTGCCGGTGGGGAGGTCCACAAGTACGAGCTTGATGCCCCCAATGGCGAGAATGGGATACACAAGCCATCTCAGCTCCCGGAGGGTCTCTCGACGGCCGGCCGCCGCAAGACCCAGGGCGGCGCCCGCAAGGACGAGACTTCGAATGGCCGCCATCCAGCCCGGATCTGATGCATAAGTCCCGCCAGTGCTTTCGAAACCGTTGACGATCAGTGTTCCGATCCCTGCTGCAGTGATCACCGCCACGATGAATCGAGGAAGGCGGGCCCGCCACTTCGTGTCGGTCCCGACCTGGGTGGCTGCCAATACCAGGTAACATACCAGCGAGAAACCGAGAACCAGCAAGCCGAGGGTGCCGAGCGGGTGACCTTGGGCGTCCGAATTCATGAACGCGTCCTTGGCGGCGCCCGGAATGCCGGCTGTCATGGAGGCCGCCAAGATGTATACCGCCGCGTGGGCGCGAAGGGTGACACGATCAAATCGTCCGCCCAGGCCTGCCGCCGCCAAGGCGAGTACGCACCACAGCGGCAGGAATACGGTTTCAGGCGCCGCTACCGAACTGCCGTACAGCATCAGGACGATCGCAAGGGAAGTGAAGAAGAAGAAGTTCGTTCCCCGGCCCAAGCGGCGGTCCACCGAGGCGAACGCGACGGCATAGCTGATCAGACTCAGAATGATCGCGGCCAGGCCGAGAATGACAAAACCGGAACCGGTCGAGCGGGCGATACGGGCAGCACCGCCGAAGCCGACCAGGAGCACGGCCACGGTTTGAAGAACCTCGAACGCCGTGACGTTTCGGTGCCGGACAAGAGTCCGGATTGCGAAGCTCCCCATATAGATAACGAAGAGAGCCAATGCAATCAGACCGGTGGCAGGAATGGAGAGTTCATCAAAAGGAGGCCGTATTCCCGAGGCGCTCGCAGCAAGGACCGACATATGGAGGACAACCAGGTCGGCGCCGAACGCCGTGAACCAGCGAATGCCGTGCCAACCCCGGCGATAGGCCAGCCAGACCGTGGCGAGGCCGAGCAACAGAAGAACTATTGCGAAGGGCTCGTGGCGGTAGGTCAGGCGAATCAGAATGAGTGCGGTCGACATCGTAGCCAGGGACGTTGCCCAGGCCAGAACAGGAAGGCGATGGAACCAGGCGACGGCGAGCCCGAAGGCGGTCACCAGGGTCAGTACCAGGGGCGCGGTGGCCGGACTCAGAACATTGAAGCTGTGGGTGGCCTCGATCAGGATGGGGTAGGCGATCAGGACCGAGGAGAGCCCGTGGAATTCCGCGCTGAGGACCGAGTGTTTTCGACCGGCCCGCTCGGCGGCGATCAGCCAGAACACTGCATAGGCGAGGCCCAGGATAATGCCTGTGCCCTGGGCGATTGTGCCGGCGTCCGTGATTGCTCGAAGGAGAAAGGCGCCGCAGAAAACAAGGCAGCTGCGACCCACCAGTGTGATCACAGCGGCGGGTGTTACCTGTTGAGAAGTCTCAGCGACCTCGGCCGCTTTGGGGTGGGAGGGCGGCCGCGAGGGAATCTCCTGGGCGGTAATGTCCTGCTGAGCTCCGGTCTCCAACGCCTCCACCCGGGAGGCGAGCGTGGCTACCACGGTCCTCAGCTCTTCCAGATCAGTTTCAAATCGGTCGAGGTCGTGTCCCATAGAATCTTCCGTCAACCCAACCGCGGTTCGGAATCAAGATCTAAATTCAGATCACCGGTTTTTTGGCCGAGGTGGTCGAATGTCGGGAGAATACGTTCGAAGACTACCAGGAGGAGGAACGGCAAAATCAAGATAGCCGCGGCGGCGAGAATTCCCTCCTTTTCGAACATGCCCGGAACATAGGTGTCGCGAAAACCACGCATGCTCTTGGAGAACATCTGGCCGCCGATAACAACGTTCCACCGCATCGCGAGGACCTGCATCAACAAGAGGAGGGAAGCGACCATGGAAAGGGTGTTGCGGATGCGATCGTCCATGTAGGCCCCCATCACTACGACGATCCCCAGCAGTATCAACGGGATCAGACCGCCGAGCACCATCTGGACCGAAATGAACGAGATCGAAAGTTGATTTGCCAGGAGGGGGCCGATGACCTCCCACTCCTCGGCTTTTTCGTATGCCAGGGTCATAATCTCGAGCAGTTCGAGGGTCAGAGACATGATCATAAAGAGCCACAGCCACCGAGCCAGTGCCGAGATGGTTTCCCGTTCGATAGGCATGCCCTTGATCTTCATCGCCAATTGGTACAAGACGATCAGCACCGCAATTCCGGACACGACCGCCGAGAAAAGGAAGATGACGGGCATCAGGGGCGTCGACCACCAGGGGTTGGACTTGAGGGCGCCGAAAAGAAAACCGACATAACCGTGCAGCAAACAGGCCATGGGGATTCCGATGGCTGCCAGGATCCTGGTGATCTTATGGTCGAGGGCGCGAGCTTCCTCCGAAGTGTCGTACACACCGAGGGCGAGGGTCGCATAGAACATCCGCTTGAAGCCGCGTGACTCCGCGGCATAGCGGATCATGTCGGCGCGAAAGACGAACCATATCTCAAGGATGACGACAAGGAAGTACGAGGCGTACAGGATTCCAAAACCCGCCATCGCCGAGGAGAAATTCGGTGTGACGACGACCATGGGGCCTCTTTCGGGGTGGCCGAGATGGTTCAGCAAGGGCAGCGTCGCTACCGAGAGGAAGCAGAACGAAGCGGCGAGGGCAAACCGGCCGAGCGGTTTCAGTTCCTCTCGATCAAAGACGTGATAGAGAGAGGACACGATGAATGCCCCGGCTACCAACCCGGTCACGTATGGATAGAGCACGATCATCAAGGTCCAGTGGATGTGGACGTCGTTGGGAAACAGGAATCCGATCAGTTCGTGTCCCATCAGCGCACCTCCATATCCAGGCCCAGGTAGAAGCACTGCGGTTTGGTCAGCAGTTGCTGCTGCAGGACCTGCACCCGCTGGGTCGCCAGAATTTCATTGACGGGGTCATTGGGGTTCTTGCGGTCGCCCAATTGGCGGGCCCCCACCGGGCACGCCTGCACGCAGGCCGTGGGGAGTCCCTTGGTGATACGGTGATAGCACAGGGTGCACTTGTCCGCGGTCCGGGTGTGAGGATTCATGAAACGACTTCCGTACGGGCAGGCCTGCAGGCAATAGCCGCAACCGATGCACTGCTTCGGGTCCACCAGGACGACACCGTCGTTTGTCTCGAACGAGGCTCCGACCGGGCAGACCTGAGTGCACGGTGTGTTGGAGCAGTGATTGCACAACTTAGGCACGAAAAAAGACTTACGCACGTGCGCGTTGGGCGGATCCGGTTCAAAACCGTGTTCGCCGCCATAAGGGGAATCCACGTGAACCTCTCCCTCCGGTGGAATGGCGATGCGCTCGATCCAGGTCCTGTACATGCCTTCGGGCACCTGATTCTCCTTTCGGCAGGCCCGGGCGCAAGAACCGCATCCGATGCACTTTCGGGTGTCGATCAAATAGACCCAGCGGTGCTTGTCCCAGTCGTATTCCGAGGTCGTGCCCGCTGCGTAGGCATCGTCGGGGAGAATCAGTGCGATGACCGCCATTGACGCCACTGTTGTTCCACAGGTGAGTGCTGATTGCCTCAAGAATTCCCGGCGTGTCGATGTCTGGTTGGTCTTATTCATCATCAACTCCTCAGAATGGTGAGTGTGGGTCATGGCATTCGGTGCATACGGTGTCGGTCAGATCCATTTCGTTGTCCTCGAGGTGTTGTTGAGGATTGACCTGTGAAAAATCATCAGGCCGGGCCGCGAGGCGGCGGTGACACCCGGTACACAGTTCGAAACTGGCGGGGATGAACATCGGCGCGGTCATCTCGCCGTTGATGACGTGGCTGCCGACGGGCTCGTGGCACCCCTCGCAGCGGACGCCGACATGGGCGCCTTCCTCTCGAAGGTCGTACTGGTCTTCATGGCATTCCCGACAGGATTGATCTCCGCCATGAACCACCGGCTTTGCGCGGTGTTCCGGAACGGCGTCTCCCCGGTACCAGCCGTATTGGCCCCACGACTTGGGAACAAACAGGCCTCGACTCAATATCATCACGATCAAGACGAAGCCCAGAAGAAAGGAAACGCGAAAGATGTGCTTCGTATGTTTCAGTGAGCTAGCGGGTTCCATGAGGGTCTCCTTCAATCTCCGATTTCGGCTGTTCGACGGCTGGATCTGTCCTGGGGCCGGCCGCTTCAGTCGGTGGAGGCAGGTGATCTCGAGAGAAAAGATCGGACAGAAATGTTCCGGTATGAGGGCCGGGCGCTTCGGTCGGTGGAGGCAGGTGGTCCCGAGAGAAAAGGCCGGGCAGAAATGTTCCGGCATGAGGACCGGGCGGTTCAGTCGGAGGAGGCAGGCGGTCTCGAGAGAAAAGATCGGACAGAAATGATCCGGCACGAGGGCCGGCAACGTACACGGGCGGAGGGGGGAGGGTTTGGGCAGCGAAGACGTCAGCCAGAAAACTGGTTTTCTGAGGCGCCGGTACCAATATCCTGGCCTCGGGGAGGTCCTCCGAAGCGAGGAGCCAGCCAAGAAACGGGATTCTGGTGTATGAGGCCCGGGGCCGTAGAGGCGGCTCGATTTTCGCGGGGGGGAGAGGGCCTGGGGCGTTCTTCAGTGGGGCCCTGGGAAGGAAGTCTGGCCGGAAGATCCATCGAGCGAAGGATCCTGCCATCATAAGTCTCTCCCGAAAGGAGCTCATTCCAGTCTCAGAGCCTCAAGCCCGAACCTCTCACCAGTGTCCGGCTGCAAGGTGCAGAACACATTGCCCATTCCGGCTCCGCCGGAGCGGGTCCCTACCTTCGGTGCTTTCTCGATTCGTTCGCTCGACGTACCGCAAGTATGCCTTCGCTCGCCGCCCACGCCACCCGCTTTGCGGGTCCACGGTTTCACCGTGATCGCCCTTCGGGCGGTGCGCGATGTCCCAATCT
>DAOWGJ010000159.1 GCA_030637505.1 Holophagae bacterium | reverse complement strand
GCTGACCGCCAGGGCGTGACTGAGCCCTGAACTTCGCCAACCCTGTCGGCGGTGCGCAGGAACCATGTCCCGGCGGCCCAAAGCCAGAGCAGCCGCCAATTCAGCCGATCGGATTCGTCCGGGATCGGTCCCCGCGGCTCTGACCAGGGATGCGGCGAGAAACTCCCTCACTGCGGGGGCTCCGTTCGAGGATCTCAGGATTTCGAGGAGATTTGGCGATGCGGCGACCAGTAGCGGCCTCTGGGCCGTACCCTTGAGCGCGACCAGGGCCCGAATATCGGCTCCGGCCGGGGGTAATTCGATGTCGTTGGCCGAATTCCGGACCTCAAGTCGACACCGCCGTGGCAGGTCAACTCCTTGGGAGGCGTGTGATGCGTCTTGAACCCGGACTCTGGTGGTGTGGCCCCACCGGCTGGTTGTCCATCCCTCGAGGACTGTCATGGTGACCCGGAGGGCGGCAGGGGAGGGGTTTTCGAGGAGTGTGTCAAGGGCGCCGAGCCGTCGAGTTTCCCCCAGTCCCCGCCAGCCGCCGAGGGCAATGCCGGCGACCAGGAGCAAGACGACTCGGCTTCGGCCGTCTGCACGAAGCGCGGCCAACAGGGCCAGGCCTCCGGCCGCACCAAGGGTTGCGATGAGGGCCGATGGGCCGGAGGATTCGGTGATGATGACCAGGCCGATGGCGGAAATGATGCCGAAGACAAACGACCAGAGGGCGTCCAGCGAGGCCTGGCGCGAGGCGAGGCCTGTCAAACCAATACCGAGAGGACCTCGACGTGGTGGGTCGAAGGGAAGAGGTCGATCAGTTCCAGGTGAGCCAGTTTGTACCCCTTTCCCAGCAAGTCTGCAGTGTCGCGGGCCCAGGTGGCGGGGTCGCAGGCCAGCATCAATAAACGATCGGGGTGCCAGCCCGCCAGACGTCGCCTGAGATCTGAACTCAGGCCGGCTCTGGGTGGATCGACGATGGCCAGTGACTCTCTCGGGATTCTCCCGGACCTTCGAAGGACCTCCTCGGCCGGAGTGCCGAATCGAATGGTGGCCTCCGGGAGGTTGCGCCGTGCGGCTCGTCCAGAAGCTTTGAGGGTCTCCGCCAGGACCAGTGGCCTCGGTGACGCATGAGTTGCGGCGGCCGCCAGGAAACCGACGCCGGCGTGGAGGTCCCAGGTGGGAACCGGTTCCGGGCCGACCAGTTCTGCGATACGTTGAAAAAGCCAGGGAACAAGGTGGCGGTTGCCCTGAAAAAAGGCGCCGATGGGAACCTCCAGGGAAATTGGCAGGGCCATTCGGACGTGGTCGCGGCCCCAAACTCGTACCAGGTCGCCGTAGGCCTCCAACACGTGGAAGCCGTTCGGCCCGTCGTCGAGGGCGTCGGCAGCGGGCACAGCTGAGACCGGAACTTCGGGGCCGCGCTCCACCCGTTTCAGTGCTGCGACCGCCTGGCTCCCGTCGAGGTTTTCCAGCCACTCGAGGTTGACCGGGTGGGGGCACGAGTGGGAGAGGGCATCTGTCAGGGAGGGAAGGCTCCGAACGAGCCGTGGCGAGAGAATCCGGCACTGAGAGATTGTCTCTACAATGTTGGAACGGTGACGGTAGAAGCCCAATATTCCCTGATCGGGGTCCCAGTGCAGCTGTGCCCGCAGTCGATAGGCCAAAGGAGACGCCCTGACCGGCGCCTCCCTGAGAAGCCCGCTCAGTTCCGGCCAACCGCGAGCGGCCTCGGCGGCGATCTCGGCTTTGAGAGCCGCCCCGGCCTCCGGGAGGATGTGGGGGCAGTCGCACCCGCCGCACTGGGGCGAGTGGATGCAGGGCGCCGTTTCGCGGGCCGGGTGGGGCGCCGAGAGGATTTCCAGGGTGTTGCCTTCGACGATTCCTTTTCGGGTGGTCAGGGACTCGGCGTGGACTTGCTCCCTGGGCAGGGCGCCCGAGACCATCCAGGTATCGCCCTCGTGATGGGCCAACCCTCGCCCTCCGCCGACAATCTTGGTGATGTCCAATTCAACGATCGCCACTGACCCTCCGACTGTTTTTAAATATCGAGGCAAGACACACAGATATTTTGCAAGCGCCCAATCTGTAGTGGTGGGCCAAGGCCCACCCTACATTTTTCTCCTTTGTGTCTCTTTGGAGTCTCATTGCAGCTCCAGTCGAGGCAGGTCGAGCAGCCGGCGGATTTTTCGATCGATCACCGCGCGCCGCGACCGTTTGAGGACATCACCGGCAGCTCCCGAAGCGGTCGTCGTCTCCTCGGCAGATCGTTCAATCTCTGCCAGGGTTTTCGGAGGCAGTGTCCGTCGACAGGCCTCGAGCAGGGCGGTTTCCAGGGCGAAGAGCTGCTCGTCGACCAGGGCTGGAGCCGTTTTCATCAGGGCGTCCACCTGGACGGCAAACTTTTCGATCGCTTCGGCGGTCTCCGGGAAATGTGCCTGGTCGGCCGCGTGTCTGAGGTCTGCCGCGAGGGCCTCGATCAACCGGTTGGTGTCGCGGGGATCCTCTTCTCCCGAATGAGCCCCAACGTGCTGGTCCTTGAGCCGTTTTGCGTGGCGACGTACGGCGTGCCGACAGTAGCTCAGGCTGACGACCAGGTCTCCGTCGTCGGCCTGACGGCGTTTCTCCATCACTTCGGTCACACCGGCGGTTACGGCGGGGATTGGAACGCCGTCCTTCCACCAGGTCCGGGCCAGTTGGACGTCTTTTGGAGAAAGGAGGTGGGGCACGCCCCTGAGGGTGGCAAACAAATCTTCCACCGTGCGAAGAAACTCGATCTCCGGGTCTGTATCGGTCACTGGGACAGTGTAGCTGGGAAGCTGGAAAGCTGGGAGGCGAGAAAGCTGGGAAGCCAGTAAGCTGGGACGCTGGGATGCCGGCAGGTGTGAACAAAACACAATTGAACCGCAAAGACGCTAAGAACGCCAAGATAAGAAAAGTGAAAATGGAAAATAGAAGAGACCGCGCAGGTTATCGTCGACTCAGCTATGCGACTCATGAAATTCGGTATCGAGATTCCAGTCAATAAATTATTACCTTTTCCCCTCTTTGTGTTCCCTTTGCGCCCTTCGCGTCTTTGCGGTTCAACTGCGTTCCTGTCTTGCTTCCTCGCGTCCTGGCTTCCCAGCGTTCCAGCCTTTTTCACAAGTGACACTTGGTCAATATGCGATCCAGGGCTTCGAGCTCGGCGCCCGAGGTATAGAAATGCGGTGAGAAGCGCACCAGGTCCTGCCTGACCGAGCAGATGACGTGACGCTCTTCGAGGGCTCGGCGGATCTCGTGGGCATCGCCACCCGGGGGCAGGCCGGCGATGATACCGGCGACGGGATGACCGGATCCCGGCGAGCGAAGGTCCCACCCGTGGGCAAGGAGAATCCTGGTCAGGGCTCGGTTGAGACTCTCAATCCGGCCTGAGACGATTTCCGGTCCGACGGTGGTCAACAGGTCCAGGGCTGCCGACAGGCCGGCCAGACCGACGCTGTTGGTCGCACCGGGCTCGAATCGCCGACCGTCTTCGTGGTAGTCCGGCTTTTCCAGAAATGCGTCGTTGATGCTCAGTCGGATATTCCTCCATCCCGACAGCACCGGACGCAAGCGTTGCCGGAGTTCTGGTGAGGTTGCCATCAGACCGGCCCCCTCCGGGCCGAGGAGCCACTTATGTCCGTCGGCCACCACCGCGTCGATACCGATTTGGCGCATCTTTAGCGGCAGGATGCCCAAGCCCTGGATTGCGTCCAGCACGAACAGAATGTCCCGCTCCCTGCACAGGCCCGCCAGGCCGACGAGAGGTGCGACCCACCCGGTGTGGAAGGAGACCCAGGAAGCCGCCAGAAGCCTCGTTTTTGGGCCGGCGAGGCGGTCGATCTCGGCGGGGTCGATGCGCCCATCCACCTGTGGGAAGCGAATGACCTTGACGCCGCGGGTCTCAAGGTTGAGCCAGGGTGCGGCGTTGGCTGCGAATTCCTCCGTGCCAACCAGGACTTCGTCGCCCTCGGCCCAGTCCATACCTTCGGCGATCAGAGAGAGGCCCTCCGAGGTCGACCTGATCAAAGAGATGTCCTCAGGTCCGCAGCCGATCAACTCCGATCCGACGTGACGACAGGTCAGAGAGACGTTGCGCCAAGCCTTGTTCCTGGTGTGGCCGCCCATCTCCTGGTCCCTGACCCGAAGCCTCATCGCCTCTGCGACGGGTTTTGGGAGGGGACAGACGGCCGCATGGTCGAGATAGAGGCATTCCTCACGAATGGGGAATTCCGGGAGCCACCGACTGAGATCGAACGCCATCGTCCTGAACCTCAGTGGCCCAACAGCTGTTCGCCGGCGAGGATGTCGACGGCCAGCGCGTTTTCCGGTGGGGCCAGGGGGCACGTGGCAAACGGCGTGAAGCCGCACGGTGGTGTCGTGGCCCGATTGAAATCGAGTGTGGCCGTACCGTCCTTCCGCAGTTCGGCAGACAAAAAACGTCCGGCGCCATAGGTCAGCCGTCCGGACGTGCCGTCGGTGAAGACGATGAAGAGATCGCGGTCATCCGGCGTTTCGATCCACGGCTGAAGGGTCAGGTCGAGGCCCTCGACGGTGAAGTGGAGGATGCCCGGACAGAGCATGTGGTCCTGGGTGCCAGCGGCAGTCGGGATGATCACATCCCGGGGTTCGGGAAATGCCTCGAGGCGGGCTTCGACCTTCAAGGTGGAATTGAGGGGGAAATACTCAAGGCCGGCGAAGCCGAGACGGGTCGGCGCCTCGGGGTCCTTGACCCGGACGGCCATCCGGTCGCCCCGCTTGATCACATAGGCCGTCAGCCGCTCGATCTGCAGCAGGTCGGGCCCACCTTCCTCGGCGTCCGACAAGAGGATTGTCGGCTGGTCGACGATATCGCCGTCCAGTCTGACATCGGCGCCGGCGTTGACTTCCAGGGTCGTCTGGCCCTGGAGCAGAGTTATTTTTCCCAGGCTCTGCGGAATGCCGGGAACCTCAAGAAAAACTGTGGCTTCCGGATCAGAGCCGATCTCATTGTCGCCCTCTTCCAGCCAGTCGAGGCCGACCAGAGACAGCCAACCGTCCGACGCCGTCAGTTTTTCCTCTCGTTGAGCGCGCCACGAGTGGATCTCCGCGGAGTAGGCCGGATCGACCGGAGGGGACGCCGGCTTACAGGCATACGGGAAGACCGAGAGGCCAAGCGCGAGGACAATGAAGGGACGGGCATTTCTCATTCGGCCATTCTACAGCTTCAACTGGTGAGAATGGTTGGTCACTGACGGTTGATAGCCTTACACTACCGCGATGGCAATCCTGCTGCGATGCGGACCCCTGAGTGCCGAGGACGGTGAAGGCCGTGAGCTGTACGCCTCGGTCACGGTCTCCCTGGACGAGGAAAACCTGACCGTATTGGAGGGTCCTTCGGGAGGCGGCAAGAGCACCTTGCTGCGGCAGGTCGCCGGGTTGGCGCCCGCAAAGAGAGTCACCCGGGAACTCGGAGGGCGCCGATGGGGAGAGAACGAACTCCCGGACTGGCGTTCTCAGGTGACCCTCTTGATGCAGGATGCGCCGGTCATCCCAGGTTCCGTGCTCGAAAACTTGAGTTTTCCCTACCTCTTGGGATCGGCCGGCGGGCGGGCCTTTGACAACGAAAGAGCCGGGCGTCTGCTGGAGGAGGTCGGACTGGGGACCATCGCCATCGACCGGCCGGCGTCGACTCTGTCGGGCGGGGAGCGCCATCGGCTGGCCCTCGTCCGAGCCCTTTTGTGGGAGGCGCCGGTGCTGCTGGCCGACGAGCCGCTGTCCGGACTGGACGGTCCCCGGGCCTCCCGGTGTTTTGATTTGCTGAGGGAGCACGCGAGGCGGCCCGGTCATGCGGTCCTGTGTGTGCTGCACGATCCCTCGATGGGCCGAGCCACAGACCGCCGCCTGTGCCTCGAACCTGAAGGGCTGACCGCCAAATGAGCGGCCTGATTCAACTGACGCCGGTTGATCTTCTGGTCGCCACGGTGCTGGTGATTGCCGCCGGCCTGGTATCCCTGGCAATGCGCCTGGACATCGAGAAGCGCCTGGCCTTGTCCGCCGTTCGAACCGTCGTACAGCTGGGTTTGGTCGGCCTGATCCTCGAAAGGGTGTTTGCTCTGAGGCGGCCGACCTTGGTCTTTGTGAGTCTGGTGGTGATGATCATCTTCGCCGGACGGGAGGCCTCGAGCCGCTCGAATCGGGCCTACCGGGGCATGCGCTGGGACACCTTGCTGGCGATGGGGGCAACCTGCCTGGTGGTCGGCGCCGTTGTCACGCAGGTCGTCGTCGGCGTGCAGCCGTGGTATGACCCCCAATACGTCATACCGTTGTTGGGAATGATCCTCGGAAACTCGCTCAACGGTGTTTCCCTTTGCCTGGACCGGCTCCTGGAACACCTCTCGGTCCGACGTCACGAGATCGAACTGCGCCTGGTCTTTGGGGCCACCCGGTCCGAGGCGCTCAGGGAACCGATCCGTGCGGCGATTCGAACCGGCATGATCCCTGTCACCAACATGATGGCTGCGGCCGGAATTGTGGCCTTGCCCGGCATGATGACCGGTCAGATCCTCGCCGGCGCCCCGCCGATGCAGGCCGTGGCCTACCAGATCGTCATCATGTTCACCCTGGCTGCTGCCAATGCCATGGGCTCGATGCTGATCGCCACGGCAGCCGCCCGTCGCCTGGTCGCCGCCGACGGACGGCTGAAAGCTGAGAGCTGAGAGCTACCCGGCGGGCCAGCCTGTCGTTTTTTGGTTCTGGCTTCGCCGGGTTGGCCGGAAAGGCGATAGGTCCTCACACCGTCCCGCTCGTCGACCGGCGGCCCCAGAGACCGGATGAAGGTCCGCCAGCGGCCTTCGCCTCGGATGGTCTTCCACGGGGCAACGGGGTAGTTGTCGCCGAGGCGGGTCAGTTCGCCGTCGTTGATCACCAGGTGCGTGATTCCTTGTTGACCGAGGATTTCGGCGAAATCCCCGGGCGGTTCGTCGCCTTCGCACAGGTGCCTCAAAGGCGACGGATCGTGCTGGGACGGTGCAATTACCAGTCTGGGGACGCCGAAGACTCTGGATTCGGCGACGAGGAGGATCTTGGCTTCGGGGGGCAGCATCTGATCAAGCGCCCGGTAGGCGGCGAACGGGGGATTGGGCGCGACCTTGGGCGCGGCGTCGATGAAGTCCCTCCCGAACACCTCAAGGGGGTGCACCAGCGGCATCCAACGGGCCTGGAATGCCAGGCCCAGTGCGAGGTTTCCTCCGATGACGATCACGGTCGCCAAGCGGAGCATCTTCTCTCGACCCCAGCAGGAAGCGGTGACAATGATCAGGAGAAGGAACGACGGCGCGAAGAACTGGGGCAGGGCGCCCGTCGCGGCCCAGGCCACCATGCCCAGAAGGGCAGCTGCGAAGGCGGGACGACTCTTGCGTACAGAGACCGCGGCCAGGCCTGCGGCTGCCAAGGTCGGCAGAGGCGCGAGCGTCAGGCGGGACAGCAAGTTGGGCAGTCGTTCGACCAGATTTGTTGGTGAGAGGCCCATCCTCATCAGGGTCCCGCCGTCTCGCCACAACGTCTCAATGCCCTCCCGGACCCAGAAAACCGGGGCCAAAGGGTCGCCGAGGAGGATCAGATTCTTCAGCCACCAGGGCGAGGAGCCCAGCAGCAAGAGGGCCATGCCCCGCAGGAGGAAGACTGGGCTGCGGCTCGTGAACATCCGCAAGCCGAGGAGGATGGCCAACCAGGTCAGTCCTTGCACACGAGTCGCCGTTGCCAGTCCCAGAAGCAGCAGCATCACGACGAGAGATGATTGTCGGTGGCGTTGGGTCAACGCGGCGCCGGCCGCCGGAACAAGCGCTGCAAGGAACCACCCCTCGGCCGCCGGGAACCCCGGAACCAGGGGAGTCACAGGCAGGAGCATCGCAGCCGCCGTCACCAGATGCCCGATAGACCGGGATCCTCCGAGACGGCGGGCGAGGCCACCGGCCGCAACGGCGGCACAAACCCAGGCCCACCAGTGGAGGAGGCCGGGAACCCTGAAGAGGTCAAGGGCCAGAGCAGGGACGGCGGTCATCTGAGCCAGGGGAGGAAAGGCTGAGAACAGGTTTTCGGGATGGGCCGTCCAACCACCCTCGAGGAGGGCCTGCCAGGGAAGGCCCAGGTGGTAGACCATGGCGTCGTAGAAATGCGGTGGCCCGGCGGCAATGATCAAACTGGGCAGTCCGGCCACCGCGGCGATCACCAGGGGCCGCACAGGCCGCCGGTTGCCTCGCCATCGGCCGATCGCTGCCTGTGCCGCCAACCCCGCCACGATTGGTGCCGTTTGCAGCAGGCCGATCAGGCCCAGAGTCAGGATCCAAAGGGAGCACAGGCCGGCACCGATCACCAGATCCGTTGCCCACCGGTCGGATGGTCCGGTCGGCAGACGGAGCCACCGGCGGACCCGTGCCCCGGAGGATGTCAAGATCGCAATCATCACTGCGGCACTGAAGAAATTGGCCAAAATCACCAGGATGGGCATGTGGGAATGATACAGGAGGGGGAGCACGGGAGAGGGGGTGAAGAAGGCAATTGAACCGCCAAGACGCGAAGAACGCGAAGGCATGCGAAGAGAAAGAAATGGAACCACGAAGAACACGAAGGAAGCGCAAAGAACAGCCACAAAGAGGCACGAAAAGGCACAAAGAGGGAAAAAAACGGGCGGGTGTGTGGGTTCCGGCGAGACTGTTCAGGCGTAGAACCCAGTTTCCAGTTTCGAGTTTCCAGTATCCAGTTTCAGCAACGTCTCCCGGACTCTGTCACGGAGTTCCTCGACCGACGAGTCCTTGAACGACTCGAAGGGGATGGATTCACCATAGATGACTCGGAGCCTGCGTGGGTAGAGCCGCCACGAGTGGGTATTGTGAAACTCGTACAAACCCTGCTGCACGAAAGGTACGATGTCCGCCTTGGTGGCGAGCGCCATGTGAAAGGCGCCCTTTTTCAAATCCCCGAGGTTGCCGGTTCGGGTTCGGTGGCCCTCGGGCAGGATGATCACATCGGTCCCGGAGGCGAGGATCGTGGCTGCCTGGTCGAAGGTCCCGCGCGCCTCGGACATCCGGCCTTCGGGCAACGGGAGTTGGCCCCATGTACGGGTGATCCAGCCCCATAACGGCATCTTGAAATGGTGGGCGGCTTCGAGGCCGACGGCAAAACGGGGCAGCGCCCCGCCGACTGCAAAGACATCAAAAAGACTCTCGTGGTTTCCGAGAAGGAGGCAGGCACGATCTTTCGGGACGTTTTCCAAGCCGAGTACCTCGAGTCGGCAGCCCATGAAACGAAGTTGGTTGCGGCAGAGCCAACGTGCCACCGGGAAGATCCTGCGTGCCGGCAAGATCAACAGGAGAGGGAATGCCACACCGGCAAGGACGGCAAAATGAGCCAGCCCGACGAACCAAAGAAAAAGGGAGACGAAGGTGTTGATCAGCTTTGCCTCCTTCTGCGAGTCGTCCGACGAATTGCCTACCACAGGTATCGAACCCGCCGCGGCAGAACGTCAATCGTCACAGGCGTCGCCCCCAGTTGATCGCCGTCGGGCAGCAGGATCTGGTGTTCGAGCGACGTTATCGTAATTCTCTTCCCCCGAAGGAAGTGTACGGCCGGATTGCTGCCGTGGGTGCCCTTGAAGATTTTGGGAAAGGTCTTCATCAGGTTTCGTCGGTTGACCCTTGAAACCCAGACTATGTCGAGTAGGCCGTCATCGATGCGCGCCTCGGGCGCCATCAGCATTTCACCGCCGGTTTTCCGCGAGTTCATGATCTCGATGAAGCACATCTGGTCTTCGACAATCTGGCCGTCGACATCGAGGTGAAACTTGTGGTGCCGGAGCCTGAGCGTTCGATGGAAGACGCCGATGATGTAACTGAGGTCTCCCAGGCGCTGAAAGCGCGAGGCTGTTTGGTCGACCTCGGTGACAAAACCCATTCCCATGCAATTGAGGAAGTGCCCGGTGACCCCGTCCGAGACGAAGCGGGCGACATCGATGTCGCGGGTTCTCCCGTTTGACAGGGCGGCAATAGCCCGATCTACGTCTGTGAAGTCCAGGTCCTTGGCCAGAGAGTTGCCCCGCCCTGCCGGAATCAGGGCCAGCGTTGGGAGAGGATCGGACCCGTGGTGTTGCAACAGTGCATCGACGATCGCCATGTTGGTGCCGTCGCCGCCGACAATGGCTACGGTGTCGTCCAGACTCCCGCCAAGTTGAACCGCCAGCCGGCAGAGATGGTCCCGAGATTGCGGCACATGAATCTCGGCATCGACTCCGGCATTACTCAGGCGGGCTTTGAGTTTGGAGATCTGCCGGCCGGCCAGGCCTCCGTGGGCTGATGGATTGACAATTACGGAAAGAGCCATCCTCGGAGTATAGGCAATTCATCGAATGATTTGCATCGTGTTGTGGGATGCAACGGTTGATGTTGCCGATTTCATCGGTTCCGAAGTTGTTGAAAATAAGGAGTTTCTCGGATGCTGCTGCCGTTCGGCCCACGGTACCGTTGTCGAAATCATCGTTTCGGTGACACTTGCAGTGTTGAAAATTTCCTAAACTACTGAATCTAGTTGTCTTCCAAGAAACCAGAATCCTGGCACGTGCCGTGCAGTAGAGGTGGGCGGAGGTTGATGATGAACCGGACAGACAAAATCGTTGGGATTTTCAAAGTCGGCCGTCAGACCAAAACACACCGGGAAGAACCCGGAGGGAGGCAATCATGACTGCGATTCTTGTTATAGCTGCGTTGTTGGTCTTCGTTGTAGTGGAGATCATCAGAATCCGAATGGCACGGAGGGCTGGTGCGGCCGGTGTGGCGCAGCCGATACACGCGTTCACCGGCATCCGGTTGCCCCAGGGCTTGTTCCTGGGTGACCACCACAGTTGGGCTCGCCTGACCAGCCTTGGGGAGCTGAAGGTCGGCATGGACGAGCTTCTGACCCAGGCGATTGGAGGGGTCGATACCGTTGATCTGCCTGATGTCGGAAGCCGGGTGGTTGCGGGAGAGACCCTGGCAACTGTGTGGCGCGGCGGACGCAGTCTGAAAATTGCGTCTCCAGTGACCGGCACCGTCGTAACCCATAACTCAGGCATGGACCGGGACGGTTCCGCCATCGAGGAGGATCCATACGGCTCAGGGTGGATCGCCTCGGTATGGCCCGAGGACCTCGGAGAGAGCCTCAAATCCTATCGGGTCGGTGCGAAATCGGTCGCGTGGATGCGATCTGAAACACAGCGGTTCTGTGACTTCATGGCCGACAACGCCTCGCCGGAAAGCGTTGGAGCGGTGTTGGCCGATGGTGCCCATCCGATCGTCGGTGCGGCCCAGAGTCTTGACGATGACGCCTGGTCGGCCTTCGAGTCGGCTTTTACCAACTGACAGTTGAATTGAACAGGCCGCCGGTCGACGGTGGCCTCATGGAGGTTGAAAATGGTCGTAGTAGTCGTATTGGTTTCGTTGTTCATCTTTCTTGCCATCGAGGGGATCGGGCTGATGCTGAAGCGCCGGCAGGGCGTGGTCGAAGAGGTTCCCCAGGTTACTGCCTTCTCGGACGTTCAGCTGCCCAAGGGGCTGTTTATTGATGAAGGCCACGGCTGGGCATGGCTGACTGAGACCGGCGAGTTGCGGTTGGGTGCCGACGAGTTTCTGTCCCAGGCGGTTGGAGCGGTCGACCGAATTGACTTGCCCTCCGTCGGAGCCAAGGTGGCCAAGGGTGAGCCTCTGGTTTCGTTCCACTGTCAAGGTCGGGAGATCTCGCTGAACTCTCCGGTCAACGGCACCGTCGTCGCCACCAACGAAACGGTCATCAACTCACCGTCAGCGCTCCAGCGGGATCCCTACGGCTCCGGATGGCTGGCATCGGTATGGCCGGTGGAACATACCGAAGCCCTGAAGAGCCTCAAGGTCGGCGAGAGTGCTGTCGCATGGCTGGAAAACGAGGTTCAGCGGTTTGTCGAGTTCCTCGCCCGCAGGACCAGCCCGGAGTTGGTCGGTGCAACTCTCCCCGACGGCGCCCGACCGGTCGTCGGTTCGGCTCTGGCTCTCGACGACGAAGGATGGCAGGAGTTCAGAAGCGAGTTCGTCGGGTAGTTCACCGATACCGTCCGAAAATGGGGAGGCGTTGCCTCCCCTTTTTTTCTGCCCTGGCTGGTTGCAGGCCCTAAAGGACCTGCCTACAAGGTGTGTGGCGAATGTGGTTGCAGGCCCTGAAGGACCTGCCTACAAGAGGCGCGGTGTGTAGTCGGGTCCTTTAGGGCCCGTTCTCGAGCCTCACACTGTCCCCAACAGTAATCTCGCCGGGTTGAATCACTTTGGCGTAGACCCTCGACCAGCCGGGATAACGTTCCTGGAATATACGCTTGATGGCGCCATTGGCGAAAGAACTGGCGATGTCGCGGCAGGGTTTTGTGTAGTCTGTGATCTCGATATTGAGCATCTCTCCGATTGTCAGGCGAAGTCCTGGTTGTACCCGGTCCCAGTCGAGGCCGGCCAGGGTCAGGTTCTCGCCGGTGGCGCCGGGCACGATTGAATGGCCCTCTCCCTGTAAGGCCAGGATGCGTTCCAGCGAATAAAGGCACAGGGCTCGATCCGGACCCCCGTGAAATCTCAGATTGCGTTGGCGATCACCCTTGGCGCCTGAAAAGTCCACCGCAACTCTCATGATCGGCAACTTGGGCACTCCTCCGTCGGAAATATTGATCTGGAACAACCGGGCGCTATCGGCATCGATATTCAAAGGACTGGCCATGTCCGATTGTGGCACGGATCAAGAACGCTGGAAGGCTGGGAAGCTGGGAGGCTGGTCGAAGGGCACGATTCGGGGCGGGAGACAGCGCTCCCGCCCCGTATTCAATTATTTCTTTTTCATGCCTTCGCGCTCTTGGCGTCTCGGCGGTTCAATCTTTGTCTTTGACGACGACAATGGTGTCGCCGAGTTGAGGGATCTGGCCGCCCGCTCGAGCGCCGCCGTTTTTCTTCAAGGGCGCGTCGAGATTGCGGACGAAAAACACAAAGGTGATCATAAAGACTATGACCAGGATGTACTCGAGGCCCTTGGTTTCGAAGATGTTGACGTAGTGGAAATATTCCATGATTGACCTCCAATCTTCTTAGGTTTTACGATTGCCTTCCGTGGTTTCACGCAGAACCGGCATGCGATAGACGACCCATCGGAAGACCCAGATCTCGGTGAAGATCACCATCAGGGTGACAACGATCTCGCCGATCGACGGGTAGTAGCGGGTGGGCAACTGCCAGTTGAAGGCAATGACCGAAATATTGAGGCGGTTGAACATGATTCCGAGCAGGGTCAGAATGGCGGCCAGGCGCACCATTCCGATTCGTCGTTGGCGGTAGCCATGGGTGAACAACGCACATGGTAAAAGGACCAAACCGCCGACTTCCAGGATGTAGAGCCAGCCCCAGCCGGTCATGATGAAATGCCAGTGTTGGCCGTGGACAAAGATGACGAACTTGACGAAGAGATAGACATACATCACTACTGCGGCGCCCTTGGACAGGCCGAAGACGATGTCGTCGAAGGTGTGGTGCTTCTTGGGGTCAATCTGGGTCTTGAAGACCCGGTGGCTGATCGTACCCTCGAAGATGATCATCGACAGGCCGGCGAAGACGCTGGAAACCAGGAAGAGAACCGGCAGGAACTCGGTGTACCAGAGGGGATGCAGCTTGGGCTTGCAGAAGAGGTAGAGGGCGCCAAGTCCGCTCTGGTGGAGGGTCGAGAGAACAACGCCGAAGATAACGGTGCCCAAGGTCAACTTGTGCAGGATCTTCCGTGCGCGTTCCAGGCCCAGCCATTCGGCAACGACCGGCGAAAATTCGAGCGCTTCAGCCATCATGTAGAGCATGAAGTGCCAGGAGACCAGGAAGAGGATTGAGTTGTAACCAAAGGAATTTCCGATGATCGGGTTGATGATGTGCCAGGGACGTCCGAGGTCGAGGAAAAGGGCGCCGGCGTAAAAGAGATAACTCAAGAAGCCGTTGAGTACGGTAGCCCGCACCAATGATTTGTATTTTTCCGCCCGCATGATGTAGACCGTGAACGTGATGATGTAGGCGCCGCCGGCAAAGGCCACGCCGGTCATGACGTCGAAGCCGATCCAGATGCCCCAGGGATAGTCCTGGGTCAGGTTTGTCACCGATCCCAGGCCGAAAGCGAAACGCCAGACGACGATTGCGAGACCGGCCAGGATGGTCGGGACCGAAATGACGTTGAAGGGCGTGAAGATCGGGCCCTTGGGTTTGAGCTCCGACAGGATGAACTGCCACACCGATTGACGGGGCACAACGGAGACTGCGGTGCTCATGAGTGCCCTCCCTCGGTGTGGTCGTCACCGTTTCGGCCGGCAAGCTGATGCAGTCCGTACAGCAGAGGCGGTCCAAGGAGGAAGACCAACGGAACCGCGTAGAGGAACTCGCGGGTGTAGTCCGGATAGGTCAAGGTGCCCAGATCGGTCCGGAAGCCCAATTGGTCGAAGGGGACAGATGAAAGATAAAGCCAGCTGGTACCACCGACTTCGTGTTCGCCGTAGATGTGGCGGACGTAGGTGTCTGGATGGCTGTAGATACGCACCCGTGCAATCTGCATCAGTTCCTGTTTTTTGCCGAACATCAGGGCGTCGGCCGGACAGGCCTCGACGCATGCCGGCATGCCGCCCTCTTCAAGACGCTCGGAGCACATGATGCACTTCTGGATCTTGGGATTGATGCTGTGGTACTCGAACTTGGGGATATTGAAGGGGCAGGACAGCATGCAGTAGCGGCAGCCCATGCACTTGCCGCCATCCCAGGTGATCGGTCCGATCTCGGTCTTTTCCATCGCGTTTGTCAGGCACGCGGCCGCACAGGCCGGTTGGCCACAATGCATGCACTGTTTCTTGGCGAAGATCTCGCCCTCATCGGTCTCGTAGCGGTTGACGACGGTCCATTGATCGGTGGTTGTCGTTCGTTCGGCGTCCAGGGCCTGATCATTCTTGATGTCGGGCACCGGAAGACCGTTGGCCTCGGCACAGGCGACCTCACACTGGCGGCAGCCTATGCAGCGAGTGGTGTCGACCAGGACGCCCATGAATTCCGGGCCGTCCTCGGTGATCTCGTGGGCCTGGGCGGTTTTGCTGACCAGGGGCGCCGCCGTAGCAGCTCCGGCCAGGGCAAGGAATTTTCTTCTGTCCATTCTTTCCTCCTTTACCGGGGGAGCCGCGGACCGGTGTGGCAGAACTCGCAGCTGGCGCTTGCGGTTGCCCCGGTGCCGATCTCGTGGCACTCCGAACAGACCCGGTGGACAACGACTTTTGCGCTCAGGGTCTGGTCTGTGACGTCATGTGACGGGTGATGGCACGTCGAACACTTCTTGGCCGGCATCGCGTGATCCTGGTCGTGGTGACACTCGGAGCAGCGGATCCAGAAGTCTTCAAAATACTCATCATGAGGGCTTTGGAGTCTCTCGGCGTTGACCTCGTGGTGGCAGGAGACGCATTCCATCTCGAAGTCCTCCGTATGCATCTGGTGGGGGAATGTCACCTCTCCGATTTTGGAGGGGTAAACGCAGTCAACCGGTGGCGCTTCCTCGGAGATGACCTCCTCTACCTCCTGCCCCAGAGCGGTGCCCGATGGTCCTACCGTGATTATGAGCACAGTCAGACCGAGAGCGACGGCGGTTATCGCAGGTTTTATCCTGCTCCGTGGGTGACCGGTTGGCCGAAAATATCTCGTCATTTTCTCTCTCCTTCCCAGCTTTTGATAGAAACAAGACTGTCATCCGGAACGCCGGTATGTTCGGCGCATGCCGGACAAAACATGGCGTCTTTGAGATCGATCTGTTCAGGCAGGCGGGACGGGCTCATCGCGCACCACGGGGCCTTGCAGTGAACGAGGCCGAGGGTGTGTCCCAATTCGTGCAGGACCTCTTTGAGCAAGCGCCGGCGAAGCACGCCGGCGTCGGACGGGTCCCCTGAAAGCTCGGGGCGAAGCCGGAATTCCGAGGCGACCCCGACAGGGCCGCCGAGTTGAGCCGTGCCGAAGACATGGGTGAAGACAGGCAGAAACAGGTCGACGTCGGTCACTCCGATCGTGAAGACACCTGTTTCCCGGGACCTGCCGAGAAGCGTCTCCAACAGATCGGATACCAGGTATTGCTGCCTGGACGGATCGAAGGCCGGCGCCGGGTCGATATGATCCGGAGCGATCCAGACCGGATGCGCAAGAGTTCCTGCCAGGTCTTCTCGAAGCACCCGGAGCATGACAGGGAGAACAGCTCCGATCCTGACCAGTTCGACACACCAGGGATCCCTCATGGTCAGAATGTCCTTTAAGGCCTTTCAATTGAATATTTCCGCATCTTGTTGTAGAGCGTCACGCGGTCGATGCCGAGGCTCTTGGCTGCGTGTGTCACGTTGAAATCCGACAGTTCCAGGACCTTTCGGATGTGATGGTTCTCGACGGCCTGCAGCGACAAATCGTCGTTTGCCCCGCCGAGACCCCCGGCGCCGGACCGGGCAATGATCGGCAGGAATTCCGGTTGGATCTCTCCTTCGTGGCACACGACGAGGGCGCGTTCAACCGCGTTGGCCAGTTCCCGAACGTTGCCGGGCCACGGGTACCTGAGAAGCAGCTCCCGGGCTTCGGGTGAAAACTTTTCGACTCGACGCCCCATCGAGTGGGAGAATTTCTTGAGGAAGTGCTCGGCGATCGGAAGAATGTCCTCGGTCCGTTCACGAAGGGGTGGGATATTGATTTGGAAGACATTGATTCGGTAGTAGAGGTCCTCGCGGAATCTGCCGTCTCGGATGGCTTCCTCGAGGTCGCGGTTGGTGGCGCACACGACGCGGAAGTCGACGGGAATTTCCTGGGTGCCGCCGACGCGGATGATCTTTCGATCCTCAAGGGCCCGCAAGAGGTCCACCTGGACCCTGGGTGAAATCTCGCCGATTTCATCGAGAAACAGGGTCCCGCCGTCGGCCAGTTCCAGCTTGCCCTTGCGGAGTGCGGTCGCACCGGTAAACGAGCCCTTTTCGTGACCGAAGAGCTCACTCTCCAATACGCCCTCCGGCAGGGCGCCACAATTGATGGCGACCATCGGTCCGAAGGCGCGGGGCCCGCCGGAGTGGATCTGCCGTGCCACAAGTTCCTTGCCCGTTCCGCTCTCGCCGCGAATCAGTACGGTTGCCTCCGTCGGAGCGACCGAGTTGACCAGGTCCAGTACCCGTTGCATCGCGCGACTGGTGCCGACGACGATTTCCGGTCTCGAACCGCTGATCCTCTCCTTGAGAGTGACATTCTCCTCACGCAGGTGCACTTTTTCGCAGGCCTTTTCGACCACCCGTGACATCTCCTCAGGGTCGAAGGGTTTGACCAGGTAGTCGTAGGCGCCTTCTTTGAGGGCTTCCACCGCCGTCGACACCGAGGCGTAGGCGGTGACCAGAATGATTGCGATCTCCGGTTCGGTCTCGTGAATGTGTTTCTGGAGTTCGATGCCGTCCATTCCCGGCATCCGAATGTCGGTTACAACGACGTCGAATCGCTGGCGGCCGAGTATCGCCAATGCCTCTTTGCCGCCGGCGGCCGTTGAAACGTCATAGCCATCCTCGGTGAACCATGCAGAGAGAGACTCCCGAACGTGCAACTCGTCGTCGACGATCAGTAGGCGTGGGTTTCGTTGTGTCATGACTTGACCTCCTCATCGGCGCCTTGTGGTGGCAGGTTGGGGAAGAAGAGGGTGAACCGGCACCCATCCCCCGGGGCCGTATCGAGGTCGACGCGTCCCCCATGGCGTTCCACGATTCCGTAAACGACCGAAAGGCCCAGACCGACACCGGAGCCCTGCTCCTTGGTCGTGTAGAACGGCTCGAAGGCGTGCTGCGCAACCTCGGCCGTCATGCCCGGGCCGTTGTCCCGAATTTCGATTTCGACTCCATCAGTTGTCGGCCGGGTGGTCAGCGAGATCTCGCCGCCATCGGCCATTGCCTGGCATGCGTTGATCAGAAGGGCCATCAGGGCCTGCTGGATCTGTGACGGGTCACCCACGATTTCAGGCTGGGTCTCGGAGAGGTTGCTCTCGGTCGCAATGTTGGCCAGTTTGATCTTGTGGTTGACCAGGAACAGGGCCTTGTCCACCAGAGAGTTGACGTCGATCTGAGAAAACTGTCCGGGTTTCCTGCGGGCAAATGCCAGAAGTTGGCTGACGATCTCGCCGCAGCGAGTGGCCTCCGAGGCGATCGACTCCAGGTAGGCCAGATTCTCGACGCACTCGACATTCAGGTAGTCCTGTTTCTTGAGTCTGCGGACGACGATCTTGGCGTAGGTGACGACGCTGGCCAGCGGGTTGTTGATCTCGTGGGCGACCACTGCCGCCAGCTTGCCCAGCGAGGCCATCTTCTCCGCCTGGAGGATCTGGTCCTGGGCGTGATCCAATTCCCGGGTCTTTTTGGCGACACGTTGTTCCAGAGTTCTGCCCCATTCCAGGAGTTCTTCCCGTGCGGTTTCGAGATCTCTGGCCATCAGGTTGAAGGTCTTGGCGAGGACTCCCAGTTCGTCGTTGGAGACCTCCGGAACCCGTGCCGAAAGATCACCGGAGGCAATGCGTTTGGTCTCCTTGATCAGTTTTCGAACGGGACGGTGGACCAATCGGTGGACCGTCCATATGGTGGCGCCTATAACCAGGAAGATACCGACGAGGCTGGCGACCAGGATCTCGATGGCGCTCTCCCTTCGTGCCAGGTCATGGGGGGCCATCGCGAGGTTGACGTCGAGGACGCCGAGGAGAGTCTCTTCCGGAGGATGAACGTGGCAGGCGGCGTTGGAACAGTCCGTTTCGTTCTTGATCGTCTGGGTGATGCCGAGGATTCGTTCCCCGTCACGGGTCAGCACGCGAGCTCGTTCGGAGGTCGGAAGGGATTCGGGCGGGTGGGTCTTTTGGTGGCAGGCGATGCACTGCTCATCCATGGTGTCGAGCATGGTTCCGACCTCGGCGCGGTCGGTAGAGTAGGCGATAAGGCCGCCCTTTTCGATCACTCGGATTCGCTCAATGTCGCGTTGCTTGGCCAGGGTGTCAATGGTTCGCTGGATCTCATCCCGGTCGTTGAGGAGCATGGCGGATCGTGTGGCGCCGACGACCATGTCGGCAATCTGGGCGCCGTTGAGGCGGAGAATCCGGGTCGCGGCACGTTCCTGTATATAGAGGTTGAGGATCGCGGCCCCGCCGAAGATGGCGATCAGCAGGATCGTGATCAGGATTGTAAGTTTTCCGGCAACCGTGTCTCTCATGTTTCTTCCTTTCGACTGCACGGAACAGGGTCCGGACCCGCCCAACGATCAGGGAGGAGCCTCCGTGCGAACGGCATTGCATGACCTGTGCCAATTTGAGATTTTCTTTGAAAATACTGCTGGTAGAACGAAAACGCTCGTGTCTCCATGAGATCAACATCGGTCCTGGCGTTGAAAAAATCAACACCTTTTTAGGGTCAATCGTTGAAGTTCTCTGCTAAGTCGTGTGGAATTGGAAGATATTTACGTTGAAAAAATCATCACTCAACAGTTGAATTTCTCAACGGAAGGGGTCGGAGAGGTCAAATACGCTAGGAAGCTGGGAGCCTTGGAAGCCAGGACGTTGGCTGGCCCACGGTGCCTCCGCTTTCTCGTAGGGTGGGCCTTGGCCCACCAATTTGAGTCACCGGATCGAGCGATGGTGGGCCAAAGCCCGCCCTACATTGCCAGTTCGCCCCGTTTCCCAGGACGCACTGTGGGAGCGCAGGTCTCCGTACCTGCACCGTGACCATCGGAAAGGATGCTCTCCATCGTCACAATGCTAAACGGAGTCGTGCGCTCTCCTCCTAGCGTCCCAGCTTCCCAGCTTTTTTGAACCACTCTGCAGTTTCCCGTATCCCGTCAGCAAAGACGGTCTCGGGAGAAACACCCAACTGACTACGAAGCTTGGCGGACGAGATCGAGGATCGTTGCTGCTCCCCGACCTTGGCCTCGCCGTGGATCGCCGTGGGTCCGGTACCCAGTCCGCGGTGGACCTCGGCAAAGAGTTGGTTGACGTCGATTTCGATGCCGGTGCCTACGTTGAAGATCTCAAAGCCTGGGCGATTGAGGGCCGCGACATTGGCCTTGACGACATCGCCGACGAAAACATAGTCCCGGCTTTGTTTTCCGTCACCGTTAATCACCGCCTGCTCGCCTCGGAGCAGCTTGTGCATGAAGATTGCGACGACGCCTGCCTCCCCGTGAGGGTTCTGGCGTGGACCGTAGACGTTGGCGTAGCGCAGACACGTCACGTCCAGCCCGTATTGGCAATGGTAGAAGTACAGATAGCGTTCGCCGGCCAACTTGGCGACGCCGTATGGCGAAATGGGACGGGCGGGGTGGTCCTCATCGGCGGGGTGGACGTCCTGCTCGCCATATATTGCACCGCCGGTCGACGCGAAAATGACCTGGTGGACACCGTTCTTCCGTGCGGCCTCGAGCAGGTTGAGCAGGCCGAGAAGATTGACGTCGGCATCAAAGACCGGGTTCTCCACCGAGCGGCGGACGTCCATTTGGGCCGCGTGGTGGATCAGGACGTCGATCTTGCGATCGTGCAGGAGCTGAGCGGCCTGGTCCGATCGAATGTCTGCAACCACCAGTTCGGCGCCATCAGGGACATTGTGTTTGCTTCCCGAAGAGAGGTCGTCGAGAATGATCACCTCATGGCCCTGTTCGACGAAGGCGTCCGCGATGTGAGACCCGATGAACCCGGCGCCGCCGGTGATGCAGATGGTCGAAGACATGATTGTGATCCCCTTTCAGCCGACGTGGGCCATTCCGACCTGCCGCTTGGCCGGGCATTCTACCAATGTCCGACCGCCGAGGTTGCCGAAGAGCTTCTTGGAAAGATCATCATCCGAGAATGCAGCGAGGGTCGAGTGGCAGTGCGCCTGACCGAGGTCGAAGCCTACCTCGGGCCGAACGACCCTGCGTGCCACACCTTCGGCGGTCGCCGGACACCGCGAATTGAGAGCATGTGGGGCGAAGCGGGCCGTGCCTACGTTTACCAAATCTATGGGATGCACCACTGCCTCAATGTTGTCACGGTCGGTGGTGGGGCAGGGGAGGCTGTGTTACTCCGTGCGGCCATTATCGTTTCCGGCGGGCCTCTCATCAGGCAGCGGCGCGGTCCCCGTCCGTCAGATCGTAATCTGGTCAACGGCCCCGGGAAACTCTGTCAGGCGTTGGCGATCGATCGCACGGCGGACGGATGCGATCTGAGTTCGACTGAATTCGGTCTTTGGATCGAGGACGACGGTTTCGTCGTCCCGGCCGAGCGAGTCAAAACAGGACCGCGGATCGGCCTGGGTGACGTAGGCGAGGCTGCCCGGTGGCCGCTGAGGTATTTTTACCAAGAATGATGTAGGGGCACGGCGTGCCGTGCCCATGGCGGTTCCATGGCGGATCCGGGTGTTTGAAGACGGGCACGGCACGCCGTGCCCCTACGCGATATTCTTTCATTCGTCGGTGGGCTTGCCGTGTTCTGCTACCTTGTTAGTCGAAGGGAGTTGCAATGAGGGTGATCATTTTCGGTGCCGGGCGTGTGGGTTCAGCGATGGCGTTGGATCTGGCGGCCGATGAGAAATTTGAGGTCACGGTTGCGGACATCGATGCCGAAGCTCTACGGCGATTGGCAGGCGTCGAGCGGCTGACCCCGGTTCGAGCGGACTTGCGGACGGTCGACATGATTCAGCGGCTGGCCGGCGCCCACGATTTGGTCGTCGGCGCGGTGCCGGGGCCGTTGGGCTATGGAATGGTGCGATCGGTAATCGATGGCGGCCGTGACATCGTGGACATCTCCTTCTTCGAAGAAGATCCCTATCCCGAACTGGACGAACTGGCCCGCAGGCGGGGCGTCATGGCAATGATGGACTGTGGCGTGGCCCCCGGGTGTTCCAATCTGATCCTGGGCGCCGCCCAGGCGGAAATGGACCATGTCGAGAGCTTCTCGTGCTGGGTTGGCGGATTGCCTTCGGTTCGGCGTCAGCCCTTTGAGTACCAGGCTGTATTTTCGCCGATCGACGTCATCGCCGAGTACACGCGGCCAGCTCGGTTGGTCGAAAACGGTAAGGTCGTGACGCGGGAGGCGTTGAGCGAGGTCGAGCACCTTGATTTCGATGGCGCCGGCACCCTCGAGGCCTTCAATACCGACGGTCTCCGCACGCTCTTGCGCTGCGACGTGCCGAACATGAAGGAGAAGACCCTGCGCTATCCCGGCCATGCGGACAAGATGCGGATGCTGCGGGACACGGGTTTCTTCTCGACCGAAGAGATCGAGGTTCACGGCGCCAGGGTGCGACCGATCGACCTGACCTCCGAACTCCTCTTTTCCGCCTGGCATATGGGGGAGGATGATGAAGATCTGACCGTCTTTCGGGCCGAGGTCGTGGGTCGCAAGGGTGAGGACACGGTTCGGAAGACGTACCAGATGTTGGACCGGCTGGACCGAGACACCGGCACGACGTCTATGGCACGGACAACCGGCTACACCTGTACGGCGATCGTGAGGGCGGTAGAGGCGGGACTCTTCAGGCAGGAGGGTGTCTGGGCGCCGGAGGCAATGGGGCGCACCGAGGGCTGTTTCCGGTTTATTTTTGACCGATTGGCCGAACGTGGCGTGGTATTTCATGAGGAAGAAGTTGTGGTGCCGGTTCGCCAAGGCGTTTGAATCACGAAGACACGAAGAACACGAAGGAAAAACAAAAAGGACTGGCGGGAATTAGAGCTGGAGCGCAGGCTTCAAGTCCGCAACGCCGCTATTGGTGGGGGTCGCCGCCGGACGGGCGCCCCGCGGTGGCCCTGCCTTCTCGTAGGGTGGGCCTTGGCCCACCAATTCGAGTCTCTGGATCGAGCGATGGTGGGCCAAGGCCCACCCTACCCTGCAATTTTTCCCGTGTCCCAGGATTCACGGTGGGAGCGCAGGTCTCCGTACCTGCACCGTGACCATCGAAAATGATGCTCTCCAGCGGCACAATGCACGACCGGAGTCGTGCGCTCCCTCCCGGCTTCCCAGCAGTGCTAGAATCCTCCCGACAGGCTCGGATTAGTGATTTTTGAAGAATCCATCCGTATAAGTTCCATTGGGTCAGCACTTTAGTGTTCTGATCAACCGGCGGAGCTTCGCATTCCGTACTTGATTTCGTTACATCAATTTTGTCAGTGAGGTCACGAAGAAATCCATGAACGACACAGCAAAAACACTCTTGCAACGCATCAACGACGGCCAGGCCACCGTTGGCGTCATCGGGCTGGGTTATGTCGGCCTACCCCTGGCAATCGCCTTTGCCGACAAGGGCTTCCCCGTCCTGGGATTCGACATCGACCAGGCCAAAGTCGATGCTGTAATGCGTGGCGAGTCCTATATCAAGCACCTGAATGGCGAAGGACTCTCACGGGTCGTACAGGCCGGCACCCTCAAGGCCACGGCCGATTTCAGTCGGTTGGCAACGGCCGACGTGGTCTTGATCTGTGTGCCGACGCCCTTGACCCCGCAGCGCGAACCCGAGATGAGTTACGTCGTCGACACGGCCAACCAAATCAAGAACTCTTTGCGGCGGGGCCAACTGGTGGTGCTGGAAAGTACGACCTATCCGGGCACGACGGACGAACTGCTCAAAGACATTCTGGAGGAGTCCGGCCTGACCTGCGGGCAGGATTTCTTCTTGGCTTTCTCGCCGGAACGTGAAGATCCAGGGAATCCCGACTTCGGCACGACGACGATTCCCAAGGTCGTTGGCGGCGTCGACCAGGTCTCCGGAGATTTGGCTGAAAGGATCTACGATCAGGCGATCGCAAGAACCGTTCGCGTTTCCTCGGCCCGGGCGGCCGAGGCCACCAAATTGACCGAGAACATATTCCGGGCGGTCAACATTGCCCTGGTCAACGAGCTGAAGATTGTCTACGACCGCATGGGCATCGATGTCTGGGAGGTCCTGGACGCCGCGGCCACCAAACCGTTCGGCTTCATGCGCTTCAGTCCCGGACCTGGGTGGGGGGGGCACTGCATCCCGTTGGACCCCTTCTACCTCGCGTGGAAGGCCCGGGAATTCGGCCAGCCGACCCGCTTCATCGAGTTGGCGGGCGAGGTCAACATCACGATGCCGGCCTATGTCGTCGAGAAGCTCCAGCTGGCCCTGAACGACCGCGGCAAGGCCGTCAAGAACTCGAAAGTCCTCGTGCTCGGCCTGGCCTACAAGAAAGACATCGACGATCCTCGCGAAAGCCCTGCATTCGAACTGATCCACCAATTGCTGACGCTGGGCGCCGAGGTCAGCTACCACGATCCCTATATTCCGGCTGCGCCGAGAATGCGGTCGTGGCCCCATTTGCCGCCCCTGCACTCGGTGGATCTTACGGCTGAGAATCTTGAATCTGTGGATGCTGTCCTGATCGCCACCGATCACTCGGCAGTCGACTATGATTTCGTCGCAGAAAACGCCCCGTTGATCATCGACACCAGGGGAATCTATCGTGAACCGTTGCCTCATGTCGTCAAGGCGTGAGCGGAGATATAGAACACATGACCGATCCAGAAATGACAGTCGAGCCTGCCGGGACCAAAGAGACCCAGCGCCGTTCAGTGGCCAAGGCCATCACATGGCGAATCGTGGCGACTTCGACGACGATGGCCATTGTCTTCGGCTTTACCGGGAAACTGCTTCTGGCCGGAGGGATCGGTATCGTCGAGAGCATTTCGAAGATTCTTTTTTATTACACCCATGAACGCCTGTGGTCGCGTTCGACATTCGGCAAGGTTTCGGAGAAGCCGAGGAGCCGTCACGTCGTTCCCCACACCGGCACCATTTCCCAACGGGAGCGCGAGGCCGAAAGCGGCACCAAGGCGGTCACCGTGTGGTTCACCGGTTTGACGGGGTCGGGGAAGACGACGCTGGCCTACGCTCTGGAGCGGCGGCTATTTGATCAGGGGTTTCGCTCAATCGTCCTCGACGGCGAAAACATGCGCCTCGGCCTGTGCCGTGACCTGGGGTTCGACCCGATCGAGCGCGCCGAAAACGTCCGCCGGACGGCCGAGGTCGGCCGGATTGCCAATACCCACGGCATCTTCGCCATCTGTGGCCTGATCTCTCCTTTCAGGGATGATCGACGCCGTGCAAAAGAAGTCATCGGAAGGGATCGGTTTCTTCTTGTCCACCTGACCGCGGCCGAGCAGACCCTTCACGATCGAGCACGCAATCACATGTACGACCGAGCGGAGAAGGGCGAGATCAAGCACTTCACCGGCGTCAGTGACCCCTATGAGGCGCCGGAGAAGGCGGACCTCGTTCTCCATACTGATGAGATGGACATCGACCGGTGTGTCGAAGAGATTACCGCCGGGATCAACGGGAAGGTCGGGTTTTAATCTCAGGAGGCTGTTGGCTGACCGATTCTATGTTAAAGGCCTGCAAAAGCAGCGCCGGCCGGGTTGGGTTGTTGATGATTTTTGCATGTGAGCTAAATGTCTATGAATAAAGGTATAGGAAACTGAGACACATCAATTTTGATGATAAGAACATCAATTGTCGCAAAAAGATAAATGCGACAGAGTCCAAACAAGGACTTGACAAGACCGGTTCCGGTGCCTTAGATTTTATGGGAACGAAGAAAATTGAGGTTTCCGGGGGGCATCCCCACTTGTTATTTGACAACGAACGTGAGGCGTTGAAGCGGAGAGGGTAAATGGTCACTTCTTCTCCGGGGAGCCAATAGTGAAACCGACACACGCTCGATCTCTGAAGGGGGGATTCAGGCGGGTATCGGTTCTTCGGCGGTTATTTGATTCTGACCACCGCCGCCGACATCACTAACGGTTTTTTGGACGAGGGGAAAAATCATGAATTCAACGCACATCACGAAGAAGATATTCATCACATTTATTTTTATTGGACTCTGCACCGGCGCCGGATGGGCGGCGGAAGATCTGTTCTTGTCGGATTCGCATCCCGCCTGGGGAGCGACAGACATCTACCGAGTGACGCTGGACGCGGGGAATGGTCATGGCGACTTAAGTTTCCTCGCACAGGTGCCGCTGGCCGAAAGCTATGCCATGGCGT
>DAOWGJ010000016.1 GCA_030637505.1 Holophagae bacterium | reverse complement strand
GGAGGACAGCGACGGCGACCGGGGCAGCGTCAGTTGGCAGGTTTAGGGGCAGGTTCAGCGACCGTGACCCGGGCACCGTCCGTGCCGCTCTCAATCTCTCCGACCCTCTCGCGCCGTGACCTCGATCATTTCGATCGCGGCGGCCAGGGTTCGACTGTCCGAGCTGTCCTGCATGACGTCTGAGGGCCGGGCTGCAGCCGAGAATTGAAACACCAGGATCGGCCCCACCGACGATTCAGGAACCGGAAAACCGGCGACGTTGATCGTCTGGGCCCCAGGCGTCATACGTTGTTCCAGGGCGGTTCGGCCGTCGATCAGAAGTCTCACCCATTGGTGATCAGCGACTCCATGATACGGCCTCAGGGTCACATCAACGTCAAGGCTGGCGCCCGAAAACGGTGGCAATTGTATGACTGCTTCGTAACCAATGACCCATGCAAAGCCGGTCCCGTCACGGCGGCGTCGGGGGGGACCGAAACCGGCCGTAGTCAATGGCAACGGCTCTCCGAAATCTAGACTCACGGCCGTAACCGGGGCGAACGCGGGAACCAAAGCGGATCTAAGCCACCGCTCAGGCGCAGGTTGTGGAATTGCGGCAACCGATGGTGGGACCAGACTCGTGTAGGGCAACCACCAGTTCGGGGAGTCTTCCCCCTGGACCGGAAGCTGAACCAACCGCTCCAACCGTCCGGTCTGGCGGACCCGGGCGATTGTTGTTCGGGCGTTGTAACGAGATGTATCCACTTTTTCTGAAGGTGCCAGACCACCGGAAACAACCAGGACCGACGGCCCGCCCAGGTCGAGAATCTCCACCGGCTGCATGAAGAGCCGACCCGGCAAATACCACGAGAGGCAGACCCGGCTCCACGCGTTGGCTGCGACAATTGGTTCTGAAATTCCGGCCGTTGCGCGGACAGTATCGGCAAGGACATCCCAGTGTGGCCGGCCCTCGTGCCAGTATCGCCAAGTCCCCGGGAAAACCAATATGACCAGGGCGCAATACACCACGGCTCGGACCCAAGGTTCCCTGAACCTCTCAGTCATCCATCCAATCGCAGCACCGAGGCTCAGCGGGATGACAAACCAGAGGGTCAAGCCGTAGCGGGCATTGCTCCAATGGCCGACAGCGGCGAGCACAGCCTCCCACGCGAGCCATGCGCCGAGCCCTGCCACCATGACCCAACGATGCCTTCGATTCCGCACAAGCACCACCAGGCCGATCAGGAACACCAGCGCCAAAACGGCGCTTGAAAGTGTCGGAGCGAAACCCTCCCTGGCAGCCGCCGTCAGGGCATGCCATCTGACACCGACCTCCGCAAAAGACCAGTCGGTCCCACCACGTTCCAGACGAGTACCCAGCTTTCGCCAAATGACGACGACCCACGGAACGAATGCCAGGGCCCCTACCATAATGGCCGCGATTGTCATGCGAACCGACCGTTGCACCGAATTGATGCCACGATCGCTCGACATAGAAACGGCCAACAATACTGGAATCACGATCCAGAATGTCAAGTGCGTGTATCCGCCGGCCGCCACCAGTACCGCGAGCAGGATCGCCGGCCTCCGTCCCGGAGCCTTTGCGAGGCGTTCGGTCACCAGCAGGCACAGCGGTATCAGTAGAAGGAGGATCGAGTAGGCACGCATCTCCTGGCTGAACCGGACGTGAAACGGACTCAGGGCGGCGAAGGCGCCGGCGGCCACGGCCGCCGTCGTCCCCAATCGCTCTCGGACCCAGAGCATCAGGACGGCGATGCCGGCGGTCCCAAAAATCATGAAGGGGAGTCGAATCCAGGGTTCCGCGAGACCCGCGCGTGTTCCCAGGAATGCGACAATTGCATAGAACGGTACGTTTTCGGCGTCCCCGGCGCAGGCCGTGAGGAGCCGGTCGAAGGGCAGTGCTGCGAATCGGAGGGTGACGACTTCGTCCAGCCACAGGCTGAAGGTACCGAGGTTCCACAGGCGGATGACGAAGGCGATCCCGACAATGGCAAAGAGAGCCAAACCCCACCGTCGATCATCCTGCATCGGGCCTCCCAGCATCCAGCTTCCCAGCCTCTAAACCACCGGCCTCGACCCAGGCTTGGCAATGGTAATGCCTTCGGCGCAGCGTGGGCAGTCCTCGGGCTGCCAGGTGGGGAAATTTGCTTCCAGAAGAGCATGGTAGGGCGTGGCGTCGAAGGGGGCCGGCGATCCCGTCCGGTTGACGATGGACCCCACCCCGATGATGCGGCCGCCCAAATTTTCCAGCACCGCTATCACCTCTCGGGTGCTTTTGCCGGTGGTGACGACGTCTTCGATGATGACGACTGTTTGATCCCCGCCCAGGCCGAAGCCCCGGCGCAGGGCCATACGCCCGTCGATCCGCTCGGTGAAGATGAAGGGGCAGTCGAGGGCGCGGGCGACTTCGTGACCGATGATCAAGCCGCCCATCGCCGGACCGACGATGATGTCCGGTACCAGTGCTGCACCTTCCAGCGCCGAGGCCAAGAGGCTGCCGGCGGTCTCCGCACGGCGGGGGTGGGCGAGGTAGAGGGCGCACTGCATGTAGTCACCGGAATGCAGTCCCGAGGAGAGCAGGAAGTGCCCCTGTTGGTGGGAGCCGCAAGCGGTGAAATCCTCCAAACGAAGCGTCGTCATGTCTCGTCTCCCTCCCGTTTCAGTCCGTATGTCTGGAGTTTCTTGTAGAGGTTGGACCGCGGCGTGTCGATTGCGCGGGCGGTGGCGGCGACGTTCCAACGGTTCTGCTCGAGGTGGTGGTGGATGTAGGCGCGTTCCGAAGCCCGCTGAAAGTCTGCCAGGTTGCCTATGGACAATAGATCATCGACGGCCGAGGCCGGCCCCTCTCGTTGGGGCAGATCAACGGAGTCGATCGTGTCCTCGAGTTCCATGATGACCGCCCGCTCGACCACGTTTTTCAGTTCGCGCACGTTGCCGGGCCAGTGCAACCGCTTCAGCTCGTTCAAAGCCCTGGCGCTCCACGTCTTGGGCCTCCGGTTGTACTCCTCGCAAAAGGCGGCGGTGAAGTGTTCAACCAGCCCAGGGATGTCTTCGGGGTGTTCACGTAAGGGTGGTGTTGTCAAGACGATGACCGCCAGGCGGTAGAAGAGATCCTCTCGAAATCGTCCGCCGGCGACTTCGTCATCCAGGTCCTTGTTGGTGGCGGCAATGACCCGGACGTCGACCGTCAACGGCCTCCCGGCGCCGATCGGCTCGACCTCGCCGTCCTGGAGTACGCGCAGGACCTTGGCCTGGGTCTTGAGACTCATGTCACCGACTTCGTCCAGGAAGATCGTGCCTCCATCGGCCTGGACGAATTTGCCCGTCTGCCTTCGATGAGCGCCGGTGAAGGAGCCCTTTTCGTGCCCAAAGAGCTCGGATTCGATCAGCTCTTCCGGAATGGCCGCACAGTTGACCCGGATGAAGGGCCTGCGGGCGCGGTTGGACAGCCGGTGCAGGCGCCGGGTTACCAACTCCTTGCCGGTGCCGGATTCGCCCAACACCAGAACTGTTGCCCGCGACGGGGCTACCCGAGCGATTTCTTCCCGCAAACGGTTGAGAGCCGTACTGGTTCCCAGAAGGACCGGCAGATCGTCCGACGGCTCCAACTCTCGGGCGACCCGCCCCTGGGCGACGGCGCCCTTGACCGCCAGGAGCAGTTCTGACCGATCTGGGGGCTTGGTCAGAAACGCCGTCGCCCCGGCTTCGAGACACTGCCGGGAAGTAAAATCGTCCCCATGTCCGGTCAGGATGACCACGGGGATTTCGAGGCCGCGGCGCCTGAGATTGTCCAGCAGGCCCAAGCCGTCCATGCCGGGCATCTTCAGGTCCAACAGCACGGCGTCTTGGGGTCTCTGGTCCAGCCGATCCAGGGCCTGGAATGCGTCGGAGACCGCTTCGACGGTCAAGCCCTCTCCAGACAGTGTTCTCTCCAAAGCCGTCCGCACGGCGGCGTCATCGTCAACGATCAGAATGCGTCCGTCCATGGGGCCATGGTAGCGGAGATCGAGCCCGGTCGGCTCTCTACTTCGAGTCTGGACCGTACAACTTGACACCGCGGACGAAGTAGGCGTCGTTGGTCGCGTTGTCGACGACCGAGGCGTAGGCGAAAACGCCGGCCCCTTCCGTTGGGGTTTCGACCCGGACGACATGGG
>DAOWGJ010000309.1 GCA_030637505.1 Holophagae bacterium | reverse complement strand
GCGGTCGAGGTCGCGGCCGATGTCTCTGCTCCGGTATTGATCGAGGCACCGATCGGATCCGAGGGATTGGCCGTAGCCCGGGCCCTCCATGATGGTGGCGCCCGGTCGGACAGGGTGTTTTCGGTCGTTCATTGTGAACTGCTCGTCGACCCGGGTCTGGAGTTGTTTGGTTTGGCCGGGGCGCCGTCGGTGCTGGAAGGGGCTGATGGTGGGACCGTGGTCCTGATCGGCCCTGAGGCTTTGAACGATGTCGCTCAGATCCACCTCTTGAGACTCTTCCAGGAGCGACGGCTGATCCCTTTTGGGGGTGGGCGGGGTCGCTCGGTCGACCTCAGGGTCGTGGTAGTCACCGTGCGGGACCTCGAGCGGCAGGCCGGCACGGGGCATTTTCGAAGGGATCTGCTGGAACGGTTGTCGGAGCAGAGAATCCAGATGGTACCGCTGGCTTACCGGAGGGAGGACATTGTCGACCTGGTTCATGAGATCGCATCAAAGGAATGCGCTCTCCTGGGTTGTGCGCCGGAGTCGTGGTCCCCTCGTGCGCTCGAGGTCCTGGTCGAAGCGCCATGGCCGGGAGATTTGGCGGATTTGACGTCCGTTGTGCAGGAGGTGGTCGCCCGGGTCGCCGGTCGCCCGGTTGAGGTTGTTGACCTGCCGGCCCGATTCCGATTCAACGCATCTGTCGTCGAGGGGGATGTGGCGACGCTGCGGGAAATAGAGGCCGAGCATATCCGGGCCGTACTCCTCAAGGTCGGCGGAAACAAGACGGAGGCCGCACGGCTTCTGGGCATCGATCGGAAGACCTTGCGCTCCAAGGTCGGGGTTGGTTTGATACCCTGATTGAGGTGCGATCTTGCGCTCAAAAAATGGGGCTGAAAGCCGGGATAATGGTCGTGTTGCCAATGGCCATTGGGGTCGGTGTGTTGGCGTCGCCCCTCGATGCCCCGGAGCGTGGATGGGCAGGGCTGACGCTCCAGCAAGCCCTGTCCAGGCTGAATGACCAGGGCGTGTCCGTTGTTTTCAGCACCGCGCTGGTCCGGCCGGAGATGCGGGTGGATCGGGAGCCCGAAGCACATGATCCCCGGAATATCCTGCAGGAGATTCTTGAACCGCACGGTCTTGACGTCCAGGAGGGGCCGGGCGGGCGCCTGGTGGTTGTCAGGGCCCCTGACCGCCGGCTGTATGGGGCCATTCGGGGTCGGGTCACCCTTGGGGGGGAACCGGGCTTGATTCCGAGGGTTCGAATCGAAATTGTCGATACCGAGGCCCAGGCGGATCCAGACGAGGAGGGGTGGTTCCTTTTTACCAAGGTACCGGTTGGCCTCCACAGCGTCGTGGCCAGGGGTGGCGGGACCCTTCCGCAGTTGATTGAAGGCGTCGTCGTTGAGGCGGGCCAGACGACCCGTATTGATCTTGACCTCGTAGGTGCATCAACATTCCTGAGTGAGATCGTCGTTACGCCGAGTCACTTCAGAATCTTGGAAGATCAGGCCGGGAGCCGCCAGTTCTTGAGCCGGGAAGAAGTTTCCCAAATGCCTCATGTTGCCGATGATCTTTACAGGGCGGTCAAGCGTTTGCCCGGCGCCTCCGGGGGGGATGTATCGGCCCAGTTCAACGTCAGAGGTGGTGCAACCGACGAGATGCTGGTGATCCTTGATGGTCTGGAAATCTACGAACCATTTCATCTTAAAGATTTTCAGAACATATTTTCGACCGTTGACGCCGAGGCGATCGGTGGCGTCGATTTTCTGACCGGCGGTTTCCCGGTTGAATACGGCGATCGTATGAGCGGAGTGATGGATATTTCGACTGCGACGCCTCGGGGGCCGCCCAAGACCTCGCTGGGCATCAGCACGATCAACGCCCGAATCCTGTCCGAGGGAACGTTCAACGACGAAAAAGGCAGCTGGTTGATCAGCGGTCGAGCGTGGTACCCGACCGCGGTGCTCAAGGGTAGGAACGCGAGTGCCGACGAGATCCTCAGTGACTACTACGATGTCCTCGCAAAGGTCGAGCACTCCGTCGGTGAGCGGTCGACGTTGTCGGCCAATGCCCTTTTGGCCTATGACGATCTGGGGTATCGGACCGAGGACTTTGAGAGTCTCGAGCAGGTCAGGGCTCGTTACAAGAGCTCTCACCTGTGGTTCAACCTCAAGACGGCCTGGAACGAGAATCTGGTGTCGAGAACCCTTCTTTCGTCCGGTGCTGTGCGACGGAACCGGGTGGGGAGCGCCAGAGACGTTGAGGATGATGGCGTGGATATCGACGATCAACGGGAATTTGATTTCCTCGGCCTCAAGCAGGATTGGACATTCTCTCTCAATCGAACCCACCTGCTGAAGTGGGGATTCGACGTCAAACACCAGGAAGCGGACTACGACTATCTTCGACGGATGATCCTGCTTGATCCTGATGACGATGATGAGGTCGAGGAGACACGTGTCCTAACCTCCCCAGAGAGCGATTTCTATGCGGCCTATTTTGCCGACCGGATTCGATTGAGCGAAAATTTCGTTGCGGAGCTGGGTCTGCGGTGGGACAAGCAGGTGGGCGTCAACGACCACCAGGTCAGCCCCAGGGTTAATTTGAGGTACGCCGTGGGGGCCGACACTGTTCTCCGTTTTGGGTGGGGGCAATTCCACCAGAGCCAGCGACTTAACGAACTTCAAGTCGAGGATGGGATCGAGGAATTCTATCCGGCTCAGCTGGCCGAACACTGGCTGGCCAGCATCGAGCATCGGTTCGCCGCCGGGACTGCGGTCCGGGTCGAGGCTTACCGCAAGGAGCTCAAAGACCCGAGGCCGCGGTACGAGAACCTCTTCAGTCCTCTGGAACTCTTTCCTGAAGCACGGCGGGACCGGATCCTGGTGGCGCCGGACGGCGGCCGTTCGCAAGGCGTTGAAGTTCTCCTCAAACAGCAGGCTGGAGAGCGGTTCAGTTGGTGGTTCAGTTATGTCCTGGCACGGGTTGAGGACTCTATCGACGGCGAGATGGTTCCGCGGAGTTGGGATCAGCGGCACGCTGCCAGTTTCGGCCTCAATTTGAGCCTTCCGAGGCGGTGGAATTTCAACCTCGGCGGCGCCTACCACTCGGGGTGGCCGACGACGGCGGTGTCCGGCGAGGTGGTCGGGTGGGATGAGGAGGAGGATGAACCTGAGGTTGAGCTGGTGTTCGGACCCCGAAATCAAGAGCGGTTTCCGTCATACATGAGGCTCGACATTCGGGCGAGCAAGAGTTGGCCCACCGGCCGAGGGGATCTCCGATTGATCTTCGAGGTGATCAACGTGACGAATCGGAAGAATATCTGCTGCACCGAGGACTTTTCAACCGTTGTGCATGAGGATGGAAGTGTCGAGGTCATCCCTGAACAGGCCTACTGGATACCGCTCATCCCGTCGATCGGTCTTCAGTGGAATTTTTGACCCGGCGTTGTCTCCGGATGGTCGGCAGAAGTCAGCTATGCCTTTTGCTACAAGCCACAAGAAGAGAAGCCACAAAAAGGCACGAAAAAGCACAAAAAAAGAAAAAGAAGCGCCTAGTGTAGTGCGCCCGAGATTCCTACCATCTCCTGACGGCCCTCCACACCGCTGGCTTCGTTGCTCCTCCTTGAAGTAGCCCAGCTACGACTGCGTTGTCGCGCCTC
>DAOWGJ010000002.1 GCA_030637505.1 Holophagae bacterium | reverse complement strand
GATCGAAATTCTCGCAGGATTGGAAGCAGGAGACCGCGTTTTGATCGTAAAGGCTCCGGCATGAGACGGCTCATCCTGACCGCCGGCGCCGTGATTCTGATCTGCCTGACGGGAATCGGCCTGTTCGGCGCCTTTCGCACCGGTTCGAGCACCACCGTTCCAACGATGAGAGTCACGGCCGGGTCCTTTCGACTGAGGGTCACGGCGGAGGGAACCCTGGAGACCGGACGCGCAACCCCAATCACAGTGACCGTGCGCAGTCGGCGCCCGATGACCATAGCCTGGAAGATCGATGACGGCGCGCCCGTCCGCGAGGGTCAAGTCCTTTTCCGTTTCGACGCGACCGATTTCAACCGTGAGCTGGAAACCGGGCAAACCGATCGAAGGAAAAGTGACTACGAGATTGGCAACGCAACAACACAACGGGAGTCGACACTTTCCAAACTCAGTCTGGACGCCGACCTCGCTTCCAAAGAACTGGAGGTCTCCAGGAATTATCAATCCACTGACGAACAGGTTTTCTCGAAGCTGGAGATCCTCTCAAGCGCCATCGATACCCGCCTGGCCGGCGAGAGGAAGGCCCACGCCGAAGCCTCCTTCGACATCCAGGGACAATTGGCCGCCGCCGGCATCGAGTTGTTGGAGATCGAAGGCCGCAAGGCGGACCTCAAAATCGAAATGGCGAAGGACGCCCTCAACGAGTTGGAGATCACGGCGCCCCACGACGGTATTATCGTCTTCGAACGGAACTGGCAGGGGCAAACGGTACAGATCGGCGAAACCTGCTGGCCGGGGCAGACCCTCGCCGGACTGCCTGACCTCGAGACGCTCCAGGCCGAAGTCTGGGTTTTGGAAGCCGACGCCGGAGGCATCAAGGCCGGCAACCCCGTCGTCGTCACCGTTGAGAGCCGGCCCGAACGGCCGTTCGAGGGCGTCGTCAGCTCCATCGACCCAATCGCCCAACGCCGAGTCCGGTGGGTTCCGGTTCAATACTTCCGAGTCGTCGTCGAATTGCTCGAGACCGATCTCGCGATAATGAAACCCGGCGCCAGAGTCAAGGCCGAGATCGTGACGGCCGACCTCGAAGACGCCTTGACCGTACCACGGCAGGCAGTCGGCGCCGACAAAACGCAGTTGGTGGTATGGCGGTTCGAGGGAGGAGAATTTTCGGCAACGCCGGTGGAGCTGGGCCCAACCTCCGTCAGCCGTGTCGTCATCGCCTCAGGCATCGAAGCCGGCGATCGAGTGGCCCTGCGGGAGCCGACATCACCGAACGGCGGAAGCGGCACGCAGGAAGCTGGAGAATTGCCGGGGGGGAACGAGTCATGACCTTCGCCGATGCCCTGCGCAGCGCCGCGGCCAACCTGATCAGCCACCCCCTGAGATCCGGCCTGACGATGCTGGGCATGATCTTCGGCGTTGGGGCAGTCATCGCCATGCTGTCCATCGGAGAAGGAGCCGAGAGACAGGCGATGGAGATGATCGAGCGGCTGGGCGTGCGAAACGTCCTGGTCCGAAACACCGACATCCGGCAAGAAGAATTGGAGGAGATCAGGGAGGTCTCACCCGGAGTGTCTCCCCGAGATGCCACGGCAATCCTCGACGCCGTCCCCGGCATTGAGGCGATCAGCATGCGAACGACCATCGAGCCCTATTCGATCCATGCCGACGCCAACATCACCTCGGCCCAGGTTCACGGCGTCGGATGGCGACATGGCGAACTGACCGCCCTGAACGTCGTGGAGGGACGATTCATCGATCCCCTCGACGAGTCGACCCACGCACAGGTCTGCGTCATCGGGAGAACAGTCAGGATGGATCTCTTCAGAGCCGATCCTGCACTTGGCCGCGACCTCAAGATCAACGACGTCTGGTTTGAGGTCATCGGGGTCCTGACCGGATCCGGGGGTCAGAAGACGGTCCAGGGTGTGACCGTCGGGTCGACCGATCGAGAAATCTACATTCCCGTTACCACGGCTCTGCGCAAACTGGACCGCCCTGTCCTCGAGGCCCCCCTGGACGAAATCATCCTCCGATTGAAGGTCGACACGTCACCTCAGGAAATCGCCGTCATGGCCACTCGACTCTTGGAGAATCTGCACGGCGGCGCGGAGGACTTTTTTCTCGTCGTTCCCGACGCCCTCCTGGAACAGAGCCGCAAGACGCAGCGTCTTTTCAATATCGTCATGGGCGCCATCGCCGGCATTTCCCTGCTGGTTGGGGGAATCGGCATCATGAACATCATGTTGGCGACTGTCTTCGAACGAACCCGTGAAATCGGCATCCGGCGCGCGGTAGGCGCCCGCCGGAAGGACATCAAGATACTCTTCCTGATGGAGAGCTTCGCGATCTCGGCGATCGGCGGGTTGACGGGCATCATCCTCGGCATCGTGATCGCGAAGATCGTCGCAGCGTCGGCCGGCTGGCCGACCGCTGTTACACCCCTTTCGGTCATCCTCTCATCGGGCGTCTCGGTCGCAGTAGGCCTGATTTCGGGCATCTACCCCGCCGCCAGGGCCGCTGCCCTCGAGCCAATCGAAGCCCTCCGCTGGGAGTGAAGAAGCTATCAGCTGTCAGCTTAGCCGCCTGCAAAATATTAAGAAATAGCCACAAAAAGGCACAATAAAGAAGAAGAATGTAGGGTGGGCCTTGGCCCACCAATGGAGGGGCCCGATGGTGGGCCAAGGCCCACCCTACAGCTTGGGCAGATACAATAATCGCTCGGATAATCTAATCCGGCGAGGAAGAGAATGAAAGGGCGGAGGTTGTCTCCGCCCGATTATCACTGAATTTTGCAGGCGGCTAAGCTAATACCCGATACACACCTTCCCGAAATGCTCCCCCGAAGCCATGTAGGCAAAGGCCTCCGGAACCTCGGAAAAATCGAAGATCCGGTCGATCACCGGCTTGAGCTCGTGGTGTTCGATCGCCCGGCTCATGCGCTCGAGGCCCTCCCGGGAACCGACCAGGATGCCCTGCAGTTTCAAGTGCTGCATCAACAACGGAATGATGTTGAACTCCGACGAAATTCCGGAGAGTACACCGATCACCGAGATGGTGCCGCCGACCGCAACCGCTTTGAGAGACTGAGCGATCGTGCCTGCCCCACCGACCTCGACGACGTGGTCGACCCCACGACCATCGGTCAAGCGGCGCACCGTCTTGCCCCATTGCGGGTCGTCCGCGTAGTTGACGGTGGCCCAGGCGCCCATGGAGCGGAGCCGGTCGAGTTTGGCCTCGCTCGACGACGTGGCGATCACGCGCGCACCCAACATCATCGCCAGTTGCAAGGCAAAGACCGAAACGCCCCCGGTTCCCTGAACCAGTACCGTGTCGCCGGCCGATACGTCGCCCAGCTCCGCCAGCGCACTCCAGGCGGTCAAAGCGGCACAGGGCAAAGTAGCGCCTTCCACATCACTAAGGTATTCCGGCGCCGGGACAACGCCCTCGGCGTTGAGGACCATCATTTCGGACAACGTCCCGTCAATCGGCCCGCCCAAGGTACCCCCGAGTTTCTCGGCCGACGGGCGTCCGCTGATCCACGTCTGGGAAAAGACCGTCACGACTCGATCGCCCGGACTGACCCGCGTGACGCCGTCTCCGACCGCCACCACCTCGCCGACGCCATCGGAGCACGGCACCAACGGGAGGGGCTGGCGCGGATTGTAGTGGCCCCTGACCATCATCAGATCACGGTAGTTCAGGGACACAGCCTTCATCCGTACCAAGACTTGACCGTGGTCCAGAACGGGATCCGGTCTTTCCACCGCTTTCAGATTGTCCAATCCAAACGAACCCACAATCTCGTATGCCTTCATCGTGCCTCCCGGAAGAGACATCATAGCGCGCCAGAGGCCAGGTTATGATGGAATGAATGCAAACCAGTTACCGTACGCGGTCCTCGACCGAGACGTGGTGGCCATGAGCCACGGCAAATCCTCAGCCCATGGCGTCGGCGACACGGTCCCGACGTTCGGGGCACCTCGGGATGGGACACCATCCACAGGCTCTCGAGGCGGGACTGCCCGAGAGACCCTGAACACGTTGGCAAAGGTCAACCGGGTTGTCCTTCGAGAGAACGACCGAGTCACCATGTTGGACGCCGTCTGCAAAATCCTGATCGAACACAGGGATTACATCTACGCATGGGTCGGCCTCAATCGCCAAAATTCGGGGGATGTCTTCCTGGCAGCCGCCTCCGGACCCACCTGCACTTTTCTGGAGGATTTCTCTCTTTCTGGGGACGGTTCCTCAGACCGTGGACCGCTGTGCGCCGTACGGGCCATAAGGAATGCCGCCCCTTTCCTGATCGACGGCAGCGAGCACGAAGATCCCTGTCCCGAATGCCCCACCCGCCGGGAGTATCCTGGGCGAACAACCCTGGCCCTGCCTCTGATCAGGGATGGGAAGAACTACGGCGTTTTTGTCGTTCACGCAACAGGCCCGGGCATCTTCGATCGACAGGAACAGGCGCTTTTGGCAGATCTGGCCGACAACATCGCCTATGCTCTGGAAAAATTGGAGGCCGACGAGCGAGGCGAGAACCACCTGGTAGAGGTGATGCTCCTCAACGAGATCACGAGGGTCGCTTTGGAATCCACCACCATCGGTGAGGCCCTGCCCCTCCTGGCCACCCAGCTTCAGGGGGCCCTCAACGCCGACGGGTGTGACCTCGCACTGTGGAATATTCAACGGCAAGAGATTACCTCCGTTGCCTCCACCGCTGAGGAAGGGGCCGACAGCCCTCGGTCCTGCCCACAATCCGAGGGGGTCGCGGCAGTCCTGGCAGCCAACCGACCGGTTCCCTGCGGCCCAGGGTGCATGCCGATCTCGGCGCCGGGTCCCAAGGGACCCTACATCATGGGCATGCCCCTGGTTGCCCACAGCACACCCCTGGGCGCTGCCTTCGTCACATTCAACGAGGAACGACCCTGCGTTCAATGCGATCTCAGCCGCGCACGAACCATCACCGGTCACATTGCCTTGGCCATCGCACACACGACGACAGTCGAGGCCAACTCCCGGCGCATCAAGGCCCTCCTGGCCCTGCACGAGACCAGCGTCGACCTCGCCGGCCACCACGACATCAAGGCACTCCTGAGAGCGATCGTCGTTCGCGCTGGAAAATTGGTCGGCACCGGGATGGGCGGTCTGTATCTGACGGTTCCCAACGGACTGCAGATGGTCGTTGCACGGGGCATGCTCGAACCCTTCATCGACCAGGTTCTGCCGCTGGGAGAGGGTGCCAGTGGGCGAGCGGTCAACAGCCGGAAGGCGATTCTGATCAATGACTACGCCACCTGGGAGGGCAGTTCACCGATGTACGCCGACCTTCGTGTCGGGTCGGTGATCGCCGCTCCTCTTCTGTGGAAGGATCAGGTCCTTGGCGCCTTCCATGTCGAGCATCCATCACCAAACGTCTTCGGTCCCGACGACATCGAGATCGTCTCCCTCTTCGCGGAACAGGCGGCGGTAGCGATCGCCAACGCCCGGCTGATCTACAACACCGAAACCGCCCGCAAAGAGCTGGAACTCGGCTATACCGCAACCCTCGAGGGATGGGTCCGGGCCCTGGACCTCAGGGATCAGGAGACCGAGGGTCACACCCAACGGGTCACAGACCTGACCATCGAACTGGCGCGGCGAATGGATGTCAGCGAAGACCAGTTGGAGCCGATCAGACGAGGCGCACTCCTCCACGACATCGGCAAGATCGGCATCCCGGATGCCATCCTCCGCAAACCAGGGCCGTTGACCGAAGACGAGTGGACAATCATGCGCCGCCACCCCCAGATGGCCTGGGACATGCTGTCGCCGATCGAATACCTGAGAACGGCCCTGGCCATACCATACGGCCATCACGAGCGCTGGAACGGCTCGGGCTACCCGCTGGGCACCAAGAGACGTCAGATCCCTCAGGCCGCCAGAATTTTTGCCGTGGTCGATGTCTACGACGCCTTGAGGTCGAATCGACCCTATCGGGAAGGATGGCCGGAAGAGCAGGTCATCGACTACATAAAGGAGCGCTCAGGGATTTCCTTCGACCCGGAGATCATCGACGCCTTCCTGGAGTTGATGTCAGAGCGGTGAAAACGCAGGAAACTGCGGAATCGAGTTTCCAGTTTCCAGGTTCAGATCTTTGCCATGTTGATTCATAGTGGTAGACTAGTCTCCCGCCACGCTGCACCTGACACCTGGAGGTGCAGATGCAATATTCGTTCGTCCAATTCGCGACCCTGACGATCTTTTTGACTACGTGCGCGACCGCCAACGCTGGAAATCCCAAGAAACTGACACAGGCATGCCCTCGCCTGGCACCGATCGACGGAGTTCCTGCCGGAACTTGGTTGATTGACAACGCCACGGTACTTCGGCTGGCGAAAAAGGGCCGAATCGCAGCGGTTGACGTCAGCCGTCCGTCCGTGGCGGACTCCCAAATTCCCACACCAATCGCCGAGGCCGCCGTCAAGAAGCGATGGCGGGCAGAACACCGTCGGTCGGTCTCAGCCATCCACAATCTCCGGATACAACTGACGAAGGCTGAAAATGAACACGAGGCCCTGAAGTCCCAGTACTTCGCCCTTCGGAAAGAAACTCAGCGAATTCGCCTTCGGCCCCGGCTCGACACCAAGGCACACCAGGTCAAGCAGCTGAAGAGCAATCTGCGAGGCGCCCGGGATGGTTTTTCGAGAGTGATCCGCGAGGCACGTCTGGCCGGGGCTCAACCGGGCTGGTTCCGGGACCTACCGCGGCCGTGAAGGAAGCTGTCAGCTGTCAGCTGTCAGCTGTCAGCTTCCTGGCGTACACGACTTCGTGAAGTGGATTGGCGCCGACGGCGTAGGCCAGATCCGCGGGGGACTCGATATCCCAGACCGCCAGGTCAGCCACCTTGCCGACCTCGAGCGTGCCTCGAGATTGGGAGAGACCCAGGGCGCGGGCGGCATGCCGGGTCACACCGGTCAGAGCCTCCTCGACGGTCAGGCCGAACAGCACACAGGCCATATTGACCATCAGCAGCAACGATGTCACGGGAGATGACCCGGGATTACAATCCGTCGACACCGCCATCGGCACCCCAAGGCGCCGAAAGGTCTCGACCGGCGGTTTCCGGGTCTCATTCAGAACGTAGAAGGCCCCGGGCAGCAGGACTGCCACCGTCCCCGCTCCCGCCATCGCTTCTACACCCTCGGAAGAGACATATTCCAAATGGTCTGCCGACAGGGCGCCACACCGCGCCGCGAGCTGTGCCCCGCCTTGGTCGGACAACTGCTCCGCATGCAGTTTCACCGGCAAGTGGTGCGCCGCCGCGGCCTCGAAGACCCGGGCCGTTTGTTCGGGCGTGAACCCGATCGTCTCACAAAATGCGTCGACCGCATCCACCAGCCCAGCCTCCAACGCGGCCGGAATCATCTCCCGGCAAACCAGATCAATGTAATCGTCCGGACGTCCGACAAACTCCGGAGGCAGAGCGTGGGCGCCGAGCAACGTCGTACGGACTGAAACCGGACACACCTTTCCCAGCTGACGGGCGACCCGGAGAATCTTTAATTCCGTGGCGAGGTCCAGTCCATAGCCGGACTTGATCTCGATCGTAGTCACACCCTCTGCGAGCAGCCGGTTCAGCCTGACCAGAGCCGGGGTCAGCAGCTCCGCCTCCGTGGCTTCCCGGGTCGCCGCGACAGTCGCCAGGATTCCGCCACCGGCCCTGGCAATCTCCTCGTACGAGGCGCCGGCCAAACGTTTTTCGAACTCATGAGCCCGATTTCCACCGTAAACCAGGTGTGTATGGCAGTCGATCAGGCCCGGCGTCATCCACCGTCCCTGGGCTTGCCGGACCGTCCGCGCCAGGTCTTCCGGCGCCCCTGGAAGGGTTTTTCGAGGCCCGACGAAGATCAAGCGTCCAGCCGAAATCCCGACAGCGGCGTCCCGAATGGCGCCATATGACGCCCCTCCCTCGACCATCGTCGCCAGATTGACGTCAACCCACAGCGTGTCCCACATCTCACCCGTCATGACCTCTCCCTGATCCGAAAATCTCACCACCTGTCTCGCCTCCCAACTTCCAAGCGCATTTTGTGACCATGGACACACTACCGCACCCTACCGTGTGTCATCCTATCTTCATGGCAGGAAATGGCATCAGATCGCGTCGGCAGAAAATGGTTGAGGGCATGGAGCGCTCGCTCAGCGACCTCCTGCACGAGCGCATGGATCGATCTTTCAGGACCTCGAACGCGAACCGGCGCCCTCCCAACAACACATCAGCCCTCTACATTTGGGCCAACAACCAGGCCCCCGCTGCGCTGGACCAGCTGTATTGTATTCACCTCGAGGCCCTGCAGGAACGCGGAGAGATCCCACGCCGTGAGCACCGTATCCCCTCCTCAGAGGCTGAACGCAAACGCATGCTTTCGGCGGTGCGAGCGTGCGTAAGTCGAACCAGACGCTAGGCGCTTCGCGCGAAAAACTACTCAATAAAAATCTATGCGCGAAGCGCTCATTCCAGTGGGTTGGTGGGCAAAGGCTTCGGCAACGATACCTGGCCGGTACCGTCAACAGCCTTTGCACTCCATGCTCCCAGGGCAGCCTCTTCAGACCTCCGGATAATACCCACGATACCACTCAATAAACCGCCTTACTCCCTCTTCGATCGGTGTCGAAGGCTCAAAACCGACGGCCTCCGCGAGCTCCTGAACGTCGGCTGCCGTTGCCGGCACATCGCCCGGTTGCATCGGCAGGAGATTCTTGGCCGCCTGTGTTCCCAGTGCCTCCTCGATGACCTCGATGAAACGCAGAAGTTCGACGGAATCGTTGTTCCCGATGTTAAAAACCCTCCAAGGCGCAGCGCTGGAGGACGGGTCGGGGGTATCACCGGTCCACTTGGGGTCGGGTTGTGGCACGGTCGTCATCACGCGAACGACACCCTCGACAATATCGTCGATGTAGGTGAAATCCCGTCTCATGTCACCGTGGCCGTAGACGTCGATCGGCTCCCCGGCGCGAATGGCTCGAGTGAACTTGAAAAGCGCCATGTCCGGCCGGCCCCAGGGGCCGTAGACCGTAAAGAAACGAAGGCCGGTCGTCGGCAGACCATAGAGGTGGGAGTATGTGTGAGCCATCAACTCGTTACTCTTCTTGGTGGCGGCGTACAACGACACGGGGTGGTCGACGTTATCGCGAACCGAGAAGGGGTACGAGGTATTGGCGCCATAGACCGAACTGGACGAGGCATAGACCAGGTGGCGCACGCTGTCGCTGTGCCTGCAGCCCTCCAGGATGTTGAGAAAGCCCACGATGTTGGCGTCGATGTAGGCGCGGGGGTTTTCGATCGAATAACGCACACCGGCTTGGGCGGCCAGATTGACGACGACCGAGAACTCATTCTCTTCGAACAGACGCTCCATGCCTGCGCGGTCGGCAATGTCGAGTTGCTGAAACGTAAAACGTTCGTCTTTTTCGATGATCTCGAGCCTGGCTCGTTTGAGAGACGGATCGTAGTAGTCGTTGAGATTGTCGATCCCGACGACGTCCCATCCTATTTCCAGCAGACGCCGCGAAAGATGAAAGCCGATGAACCCTGCTGCCCCGGTGACAAGCGCTGATCTTTCGATCGAAT
>DAOWGJ010000163.1 GCA_030637505.1 Holophagae bacterium | reverse complement strand
TTCGTCGGCCTTCTTGGCCTCCAGGTCGTTGTACCGGACACCGCGGGCGTTGCACAAACCGCAGCGGTGGTCGGATGGCTGGCACTCCTCGCCGTGGACCGCGTTTATGACCCCGTCAGGCATCTCAGATCAATGTCCGTACACTCTGCCGATGTTCTTGGAATGGCGGCGCTGTTGACGGTGGTGTTGCTCGGGCACCTGTTAGTGGCCTTGGCGATTGCAGGCGTACGTTTGCTGCTGTTCGGACTCAGGCAGACTGCCCTTTGGCCCAACCCCATTCAGTGGTGGGTTCAAACCGCGATCCGGATTCTTCCACCGGCCGTCGGATTGGCGCTGATGGCCACCGGTGGGAATGCGTGGACTTCGTTGGTATTGATCAGTATCGGCGAGATCGCCGACCGGGTCTTTTTCTACCTGGAACTGCGGCCGACGACAATTTCCGAGACGATCGCCGGCGACCTGATGCGAATCGCAGTCGAAAACGGTGCCGGTTAGCCCGGCGTCTCCTCCTCCCTGGCTCGCCGCCTCTTGACCCAGCGGATGATCAGGAGAAGGGTCCAAAGGCAGAAGGCGATGAAGGCCGCTGAGAAGACCGTGGCGCCGAAACCCGGACCTCCGGGCACGATCAGGGACCCAACCAAACAGCTGAGGGCGAGGCTCAGAAACCGCCTTTTCCCCCTGGACCACAGGCCAAACAAAATCCCGGCAGCTGCGACCAGCACGAGATTGAGGATGTTAATAAACGCCTTCGTCCAGGTGGGCCAGAGGCGAATCGGGAGGCTGGGGGCCTCAGGATCGACCATCAGGATTCGGGCCGCCCTGACGCTTGGCAGTGAGTGGACTCCGGCGGGCAGCGCAATCCGCACGGGCAGTGCCCCGCGGCGAAGGACGTTCTGGCGGTTCTGGACCTGGGCCATGATCGTCTCTTCCTTGTCGGCTTGCATCTTCTTCAGCTCGCCGGACACCGGCGCCGAGGCATAGTCCCGGGCTGTGCCCATCGAGCCCAGGACGACCGACCCGAGCCGGCGCTGACTGGTGACCGGATGACTCTCGGAGACTATGGCAAAGGGAGAATCCAGGGCCTGGTAGCGGTGATCCGCAGGGAGGAATACCGTCCACAGTGCTTCGATCACCGGAACGTCAAAATGCGGCAGCGAGGGTTTGACGGTGCGGAAGTTCCGGAGGGCAGGGCCTCGGTTCAGCAATACCAGAGAGATGGCTGAAGATACTTCCTGCCCGCCCCGGGGCAGGGGAATGAGAATGGTGCTCTCGGAGCGTTTCGGACGGGCGGGTTCGGACTCCACCAGAAGGGACCAGATCTCGGTTTGATCGTGGGCGAGATCCAAGCGGAGAAATTGCCTCCGATTGTTTTTGATTCTCAGGTCCATCCACAAGGCCTCGGTTCCATCCTCGAGCAGAAGCGTCGTCGCGTTGAGCGACTCGATGACGGCCGTCAGGACCGCGGCGTCGTCATGTTCCCGGATCTCCAGGCGGATCTCCCCGGGAACGCCCGAGAACTTGCAAGCGGCAACGGGGTTTCCACCGAGTTGAAGGATATCTGCGGGAAGCTCGGAGGGATCCGAGGGGAGCACACCTTCTCCCAGTTTCAGAGAGACTTCGGCTCCGCCGGCAGATACGGTCAGCCAACCGGTCTCCCGCTCGATGCCCAGAGCCTTGAAGCGGGGCGCGGCGATCAGGGCCTCTTCAGGATCATAGGCGCCCTCGAAACCGACGCTGACCCTCAGATTGCCACCGATCGGTCCACCGAAGACCAGGTGCAGAACGCGGCCTGCATCCCGGCGCAAAACCTTCCAGCTCTCCAGCCCGGGGGCCGAGACCTCGAAGACCTCAATACCATCGGGCATTTCGATATCGGCGGAGGCAATCTCGGCAGCTCTGATTCGATAGTCCAGAACTAGCAGCCCGCCCAACGCACCCTCGCCGACGTCGAGCATCTGATAAGACGTCAGGTGAACCCGAGCCTCGGGGGTGATGATCTCCCCGCCGGCGCCCTGTTCTGCTTCAAATGGGCGGCGCCAGCTCAAGGAAGCCCGGCCCTGTTTCAGCGAGAAGAAACTGCGGTTTCGCTGCTGAGAGACCAGCAGGGCATTTTTCGCTTCCAAATTCTCGATGCCGGCTCCGGCGGTGATCTCCACGACGTTGAGAGGGGCATCGGGCAGGATCAGGTCGAGGTGATTGTCTCCGGGATGATCCGGTGCGGCGATCACCAGTTCCACTTTCAACTCGAAAGTCCCAGGCCCCTGCACCATCAGCTCGGTCCCGGCGCCCGAAGGGGAGAGCAGGGCCTTGCCTCCCTCAAAGGAGATGACGGTCGCCTGGCGCCACATCGGCAGGCGAACCCAGCCGGAGGCCAGGACCTCGAGCTCCAATGATCCAGTGAGCCGGAGGATTGTTCCCTCCAACCGGCCCCGGTACTCAGCCGAGCGGAGGAACGCCGCTTTCGGTGGTGTTGGAGTGGGTGTGGCGGCCGTCCGGGATGCCTCCACCAGAGCCTTGAAATCCTGCCAGGAGATCTCCAATGTCGTGTTCTTGAGATCGGGCAACTGTGGTCCCTGAGCCCAAGCCGGGGTGATCAAGAGAACCGCCAGTAGAAGTCCTAGGGTGGTTTGACGGGGGCCGTGAGGTATGAGCTTTGCGGCGCCTGCCCAATTGCCGATCAACTTGGACGGCGGCAGGAGTTGAAAGACCTTGTGTAGGGTGGGCCTCGGCCCACCATTGGCCTGAAACCGGCCCAGGAGGTGGGCTGAGACCTGAGACCCAAAACCTGAGACGTTGCCTCGTTCATTCAAAGGAGCCCTGGGATAAGTCACCATATCATTCATCTAGAATCCCTCCCCAGCTTCCTTTTCGCGTGAGCGAAACCAGCGAACCAGGGTCAGGCAGAGGGCAGCCAGAAGCAGTGCCACGAAAAAGGCCGGCCGGTGGGCCCCAGAGAGCAGCCAGGTCAGGATCAGCAGGATGCCTGCGAGAGCACTCCACTGGGGTGGGGCTTTGAGCATCAGGCACAGTCCAAGGCTCAGTACCGTCGCAAAGGCCAACAGGATGGTCAACCAACGACTGAGTCGGGGAAGACGCCAGCTGAGGGGCGCCGACAAGAAACGGATGGCGGAAGCCTCTCCCGGACTGACCAGACGCCGCGAAAAGCGGAGGAGGCGCCCCTGCCGGGGCACTTCCACCCGGACCGGCAGCATGCCCCGCCGCCCTGCCTGGCCCAGGGGCGCATCCCAAATCTTGGCCACATTCGAGGCGCCAATTTGTGAGGACATCTCCATTTCGTTGAGATTCTTTTCGTAATCCTGGGGTACGGGTTCTGCAAGGAGGGATCCTTTGGGTCGCCTCGCTTGACCCTGCGAAATTGCATCGATCTCGTCGTCGAAGACGACCACGGCCTGCTCCTCGGCCTCCAGATCACCACCGAATGCAAAATACTGCTGCTCAGGCGGCATGTAGATTTCCCAGTCCATGGCCAAGACATCGAGGTCAACAGATGGCGCAGTGAACTGGAATCGGCCCAGGCCTCCAGGGCGGCGGCCTTCCTCCGACCAGACCAACTCGACGTCGAAGGGCGTCGGTCGGGCATCCTGGCCCAGAGCGGTTTTTTTGAGGGGAATCAGGATGGCGCCGTCCTCCCGCTCGGAGGCCTTCACGGGCCGACCCTCGCGGAAAGCGCCCCAGAGGGTGGCGCCGGCCGGAAGGGTGGCCGCGAGAAACTGCTTCCGGTTGTTCCGCAGGGTATAGACCGCAGAACTGAGGCGGCGCCCCTGAGAGCTGACAAAACTCAAGAGATGCGCCTGCTCGGCGATGCTCCTTTTGACCACCAGGTCCTGGTGTTTGGTCACCGAGATCTCCGCTGTGACAGGGTGGTGGAGATACTTGAAAACAAAGAGAACCTCGGCGCCGGCTCGTGAGGCCAGGCTCTGAGGCATTTCCGAAGGATCGATCAGAGCCGTATTCTCCAGGTGCTCGCCCGGAGTCAGTTCGACGTTGGTCGCCGCCTCCAGGGCGAGAAAGCCCCGTTCCCGACGAACTCCCTGAACGACTATGTCCGGCATCTCGAAGGTTGTCGTGCTTCCGTCGAGCAGTCCCTCGAATTCCATTTCAAAATGCCAGGAGCCCTTCGCCTGGAAATCCAGGGCGATCGTCAGGGGAATGCGACCCTCGCTCTCGTCGCCCAGATTCCAGCCCTCCACGCCTTGGCCCGAGAGGTCCAGAATGCTCAAGCCCACGGGCAATTCCAATTCGACCGATCGCATGCCTTTGCCGTGGATGGTGTAGGCAACGTGGGTCCTTCCGTGATAGCTCCCCTCACCGACCGAGAGCAGGGTCTGGGTTTCAGCGAATAACGTGGTTTCCTTTTCGTCCTGGGTCACCATCTTGAACCATGAAATTCGAGTCCTTCCGTCGCCCTTGAGGGCAGCCCGGAAGCGGGTGTGACCGGTGATTTCCACCGGACCACGACTGACTCCTGGTTCAGCGGTGATCATCAGACCCTCGCCCGGGATCGTCAGATCCAGGAGGGCTGCCGGCGCCGGCGGATAGAGCAAATCGGCCCATCGCCGGCCCTGCGATTGTGCGACGGGGACCAGGGCTTTGAGCACGAAACTGTGCCGAGCCTGCCCCTGAAGGGCGAGGCAGGAGTACCCGTTTTTCCGGTAGAGACGGGCGGGCGCCCCATCCATATCGACGGACTCCAGAGCCAGGTCCGCCGGCGCGACCCGGACCTCGACCCAGCGATCATCCCGCAGGACCTGGAGAGAAAAACTCATGGTGAGTTCGAGTTGCTCCTGGGATTCATCGGCCCTGGCCTGAATAAGACATTGGGAAAAGGCATAGTCCACCGGAGGGGGCGGAGTGGGTGTTGGCGTTGGTTGAACTCGCAGGTCGTTCAGGAGGGTCTTGAAATCAGACCACGGAATGACAACCCCGGTCTTGCCAAGATCCGGCAGGGACTCCTGGTCCCCCTGGGCCCAGAGGATCGGTGCCATCAGGACCAGGGCGCCCAGGATCAAAGAGACCTTTAACCGCTGCGAATTGATTTTCATGGCACTCTCCGTTTCAATCAGACCATCATGCCTGAACGCCTTCTTCGATTCCAGTGATTGAGACACGGGGGAGCAGCGTTTCGCAACCCAACTCGGCCTAGAGGGGAAATTTGATACTCGAAACTGGAAACTGTGAGCCGGCGGTGAGTCACCTGTGGAGAAGTGCGGTTTAGCCCTCCAGGTATACTTGCTGTCAGCGCAACCTTGTAGAGAGGTTTCGACCCGCGAAATTTTTATTTCAGACCCGGCGCCGAGGTGGGTGTGGCTCATGGGGAACATCGAGCGGAAGGAAGCGAGCAGGATTTTGCTGACAAACGAGAGACGATACCGGTGCCCAGGCGAGGAGTCGTTTTGATCGTGACGTGCCGCAACCGAAATTTGCAAATCCTATTTGCCGCCTTGGGCGTCCTTCTTTGCCCACTCGAGGCGATCAGCCTGGATCCCACCAAACCTGTAGGTCAGTACAAATATGAAACCTGGTCTACCGACGACGGTCTGCCGCAGAACTCGATCAACAGCGCGCTTCAAACTCGTGACGGTTATCTGTGGGTCGGTACCTACGAGGGGCTCGCTCGTTTTGACGGAGTCAAGTTTCGTGTCTTTAACAGGGCGACCACGCCGGAGATGCGATCGAATGCGGTGGCGAGAATCATCGAGGATCGTGAGGGCCGTTTGTGGGTCGCTTTTTGGGCGCGGGGCGGCTTGGTCCAGTTCAAGGACAGTCGAGTCGAACGGGTGTTGACTACCGACGACGGCCTCGCGAGCAATCAGGTGTGGGACGTTTCCGAAGACCACGATGGAATCATCTGGGTTGCCACCGAGCAGGGTTTGAATCGAATTGTGGGATCCACCGTCGCCAATCCGCCGGGGCTCGAAGAGATCGCCGGTTTGAGCGTCACCAGGTTGCTGGTCGATCGCGACAACGTTCTGTGGATCGGTACCGATGGTGGTGGTCTGGGGAAACTTGAGGATGGTCGTCTCACTGTTTACACCACCTCTGACGGCCTGGCCAACGACCGTGTGAAGGCGCTGTGTGAAGATCCTGAGGGAGGTCTCTGGATAGGAACCCACGGAGGTCTCTGCCACTTTCGGGATGGTTCGTTTGTGACCTATACGACTGCGGACGGGCTTCCAGAAGACTATGTCCGAGCCTTGTACAGGGACAGCCGGGGCGCCCTTTGGATCGGCAGTTTTGGGTCTCGCGGGGGCGTTACCAGATTTTTTGAATCTCGATTCGAGTCATTTACTGTCGCAGATGGTCTCACAAATGGCTATGTTCGTTGTATTCACGAAGATCGAGAAGGAAGCCTCTGGTTCGGCACCAACCGTGGTTTGAACCAACTGAAAGACGGCAAGTTCACGACGTTTGCGAAACGACATGGTTTGGGAGGCGAGTACGTCCGGGTCATCATCGAGGACCAGGACGGTGGTGTGTGGATAGGCACCGACGGCGGAGGAGTTTCTCGGCTCAGCAACGGTGAGATCATGACCTTTACCGATGCGCAAGGACTTCTCGGGAACACCGTCCGGTCGCTCGCCGTAGATAACGAGGGTGCCGTGTGGGTCGGGGTGTTCGGTGTTGGACTTAATCGTTTTTCGGAGGGTGAACTCAGCTCGTTCACGGCCGCGGACAATCTTCCCAGCCCTTGGATCCGCGCTCTGACTACAGATCGTGCCGGCGACCTCTGGATCGGCACGGAGGACGCGGGACTGTGCCGGTACTCGGATGGCGAGTTTGAGGTCCATTCTGCGTCGAGGGAGCTCGCTAGCCCCTACGTGAGTGTTGTCCTCGCCGGTGCCGGTGACAGGCTTTGGGTCGGCTCCCCGGAGGGGCTTTATCGGCTCGACGACGACGTTCTTACAACTGTCGAACTCCCGGTCGGCATCAAGAGCACCGTGGTCTTGTCGCTGTACGAAGATGAAGTCGGCGATCTCTGGATCGGTACCGATGGCGGGTTGGCCCGGTTGCGCGACGGAGAGGTGACCACGATCGGCAGCGGGCTCGGGATGTTCGAGGAGGCGATCTTCCAGATCCTCGAGGGTGATGACTCTGACCTGTGGATGAGCACCAACAATGGGATATACCGAGTCGCCAAGGATCAACTTAACGCTGTTTGCTCCGGTGAGGCGAGGAGAGTGACACTGCAGCGGTACGACAAGGCCGATGGCATGATTTCGTCCCAATGCAACGGTAACTCTCAACCGGCTGGGTGGAAGGGCAGCGACGGAACCCTGTGGTTTCCTACGACCGATGGTGCGGTCTCGATTCGGCCGGGTACGCTTCTCTCCAACACGGTGCCGCCTCCGGTGGTCGTTGAAGAGTTGGTTGTGGACGGCAGGTCGGTTCCACTCACCGCCGCAGCGACGGTGGAAATACCACCTGGTGCGGATCGACTCGAGGTTCGGTACACGGCTTTGAGCCTGCAGGCGCCCGACAAGGTTCGGTTTCGCTACATGATGGAGGGCATGGATCGGGATTGGGTGGACCCGGGCGGCAGACGGACCGCCTATTACACCCACGTCAAGCCGGGGCGGTTCCGATTCAGGGTCCGCGCGACCAACAACGACGGAGTATGGAGTACCTCCGAAGCAACCTTCAACCTGATTCTGGGAGCATACTTCTATCAAACCAACTGGTTTGCCTTCGGTCTGGCGTTCGGATTGGTCGCCCTGGGTTTCGGACTCAACCACCTTCGCGCCAGGCGTTACCGACGACAGCTTGAGCAAGCAGTGGGGGCGAGAACGGGAGAGCTCGCCCGGGCGAAAGAGGCTGCAGAGGCGGCAAGCCACGCAAAGAGCCAGTTCCTCGCCAACATGAGTCACGAACTGCGGACCCCACTCAACGCGATCTCCGGCCTCGCCTCCCTTACCCTCAAGACCGAGTTGAGCCAGACACAACAGGGTTACCTCAACCAAGTCCGCGCGTCCGCCGGCCTCCTCGCACAAATTGTCGATGACGTTCTCGATTTGGCGAGGATCGAGGCGGAGAGGATGGTCATACAAACCATAGCGTTTGATCTCGACGAGGTATTGACCGAACTCTCGGAAATCGTCAACACCGAGGCGTCCGAGAAGGGCCTCGAGGTGGTTTTTGCCACCGCCCCGGATTGCCCCCACGCCCTGGTGGGTGATCCCCTGCGTTTGAAGCAGGTCCTCCTGAATCTCCTCAAGAATGCCATCAAGTTCACAGAGACCGGAGAGGTCGTCTTGCGTGTCGATCTCGTCACGTGCAAACCCGAATTGACCGCGTTGCGGTTCTCGGTGCGGGACACCGGGGTCGGTATCCCGAAAGAGCAGATTCCACGGCTCTTCGAGTCGTTCTCGCAATTAGATGAATCGATGACCAGAAAACACGGTGGCGCAGGGTTGGGGCTGGCGATCAGCAAGCGACTTGTGGGCATGATGCAGGGTGAGATTTGGGTCGAGAGTGAGGTCGGGGTAGGAAGCGAGTTCTTGTTCACGGTCGAGTTCGGCTCTCCGAAGGAGGTGGAGACCGGCACGAGGGGGCTTCCTGAACAGGACATCCGGGGACTCAGAATCCTGGTGGTTGACGACAACGAATTCGCGAGGGCGGCCTTCGATGAGATGTTGGTCTCGCTTTCCTTCGATGTCTCCTCGGTGGGCTCAGGTTTTGAGGCGATTCCTGCCCTTGTCGAAGCTGAACGGCAAGGGAAGCCCGTTCGGGTGATCCTTGTCGACTGGAAAATGCCGGGGATGGACGGCATTGAAACTGCGCTTCGCATCAAGGAGATTGGCGATTTGTCGGTCACTCCGGCGATCATTTTGGTCACGGGACAGGACCTCGGGGAAGCGAAGAGCTGCGCCCGGGAGGCAGGGATCGACCTGTTGTTGCCAAAGCCCGTGAGCATGTCGACGCTCTTTGACTCGGTCATGGAAGTACTCGGGGTCGAGGGCCGGTCTGCTGCTCACGAGCCCGAGGAGACGGCGGCCTTGAAGATCCGTTTTGCCGGGGGAACGCGCGTTTTGATAGTGGAAGACAACTCGATCAATATGGATGTAGCGGTCGGGCTCCTGGTCAACGCAGGGTTGGATGTCGAAACAGCGGTCAACGGTGCTGAGGCAATCAGCTCGCTCGAGTCCGGGAGTTTCGATGCCGTTTTGTTGGACGTACAGATGCCGGTGATGGATGGAGTCGAGGCAACCCGCGTCATTCGCGCCAACCCCAGGTTCGGCGCCCTGCCGATCATCGCGATGACGGCTCACGCCATGGCCGGAGACCGGGAACGCTTTCTCGAGGCGGGGATGAATGACTACGTCGCCAAGCCTATCGACGAGGGTCAACTGCTCCTTGTGTTGAGCCGGTGGCTCGAGGTCGACGAGGCAGAGGAGGTTTCCGAGCGGAAAGAACCGCAGGCGGAGCCCACTTTCCCGGAGCTTCCCGGGAGCGATGTGGGCGAGGGAATCCGACGCGCCGGAGGCAATCAGGAGCTTTACCGCAAGCTGGTCGTCTCCTTTTGTAACCAAAACGAGGGAGTGACTCAGCGCATCAATGATGCGCTCGAGAACGGCGAGATCTTGCTCGCCCGGGAGATGCTCCACACCCTCAAGGGTTCATCTGCCACCATCGCAGCCAAGGATGTCTCGGCAGCTGCGGCAGCAACAGAGAGTGCTCTCCGAACCTCAAGCGGGTACGGTGGACAGCTCTCGATCTTGGACGAAAAGTTGAAGGTGGTATTGGACGGTGCACACGTACTCAGGCGGTTTCAACCCTCCGATGATGACGGAGGGATCGAAAACGCGACACCCCCAGACAAGAATGAGCTCGTTCACCTCCTGGGTGAACTCTCCGGTTTCCTGAAAGAAAACAACATCGAGGCAGGAACGACCTTCAATAAGGTCAAGCGCCTGCTGGCCAATTCACTGGTGCGTGACGAAGTTGAACACCTCGAGCGGAGCCTTGACGAACTCGACTTCGAGAAAGCCGCCGGGTTCTTGAGGGACATTTCGCAGAGGCTCAACCTACCGGGAGCATGAGATATGGGTACAAGTGACCGAGGTCCGCGACCGATCATCCTGATAATAGACGATCAACCCACCAACATCCAAGTCTTGGCCGAGGCGCTATCTGGAACTTATGAAATCCTTTTTGCAACCAAAGGAGAGAAGGCTCTGGAGCTCGTCTCGTCAAGAGTCGTTGATCTTGTTCTCCTTGACGTTGTGATGCCGGAGATGAACGGTTACGAGGTTTGCAGGCATTTGAAAAACGATGAAAAGACCAGGGACATACCGGTGATCTTCGTTACTGCGATGAATGAGATCGGTGACGAAACGAAGGGTTTCGATGTCGGAGGGGTGGACTACATCACGAAGCCGATCAGCCCCCGCACGGTTCGAGCCAGGGTCAAGACGCACCTTCAGTTGAAGGCGACTCGCGACCTCTTGGAAGAGCTCGCGTCGATCGACGGCCTCACCGAGATCGCGAATCGCCGCCGGTTTGACGAGACCCTCGATCGAGAGTGGAGCCGGATGCTCAGATCACAACAGACTCTGTCGGTGTTCCTGCTCGATGTGGACTTTTTCAAGGCCTACAACGACACCTACGGTCATTCCATCGGTGATGAGTGCTTGAGAGAGATTGCCAGGGCATTGACAGTGACGTTTCAGCGGCCGTCGGACCTGGTTGCGAGGTATGGGGGGGAGGAGTTCGGGGTCATTCTAACCGACACCGATGCCGGCGGTGTTCGCCGGTTGATCGAAAAGGGGTTAGAGAACATCGCGGGTCTTGGAATTACCCACTCGGGTTCGTCCGTGGCCGAGCACGTGACCGCAAGCCTCGGCGGCATCACCGTGATTCCGTCTCCCGCCTTGAGCCGGTCGGAAGCGTTGGTATTGGTAGACGAGCTTTTGTACGAGGCAAAGGCGGATGGACGCAATCGAGGTGTTTACCTCGACATGGTCGCAGACGCCAAAACCACGATCATTCCCAAATCCAGGCCATCCGGAATTGAGTAGCGAACCGGATGTTGACTCCCTCAAGGAGCTTGCCGACCTGTGTGCCATCCTGATCGGCACGGCCATAGGACCCGAAGGCATCCCTGCCGATGAACGCTCGGTGATCGCCGAAATCCACCGTGTGCGGGAGACGGGAATTCCTGGCCGCATTGCTTTCCTTCCCCCGAATGGGGCGAGAAAACCAGTTCGGGCCCATGATGGTCTCAGCTCGTGATATATACCTGTATCCAAGAATACAGCCCGCTTATACTTGTAGACGGAGAACCGATTTGTTCTGAGGGTGACTCGGGTACCGCCTGCACAGGATGGGGGACCGCACGCGAACTCTAAAGCTGGGAACCTGGCCGCGCGCCGTCGGCAACTATGCCGTATCCACAGTCGGATTCGGGCTGCTTGTGCTGCTCAGCCTGGCCTGGGTTGCCGACGCTCAGCAGAGGTCGGTCCCGGAGAACGAGCTCAAGGCCGCCATCCTCTACAACTTTGCCAAGTACGTGGAGTGGCCTGCCGGCGCCCTCGGCGACCCGCCGGACCCGCTCGTCCTGTGCATCGTCGGCGACCACCCGTTCGGTGACGCCCTGGCACAGGTCGAGGGCAGGCTGGTCCAGGGGCGGCCGCTGGCTATCCACCTGGCGTCCGAGGTGGACGCCCTGGGCCTCTGTCACATGGTCTTTCTCGGCGCGTCGGAGATTCGGCGCGTGGATACAGTCCTTGATCGCTACCGAAACAAGAGCGTGCTCACGGTTGCCGACATCGAAGGCTTTGCCGAGCGTGGGGGCATCATCGACATGTTCAAGGCCAAAGACAGCGTCGGCTTCACAGTCAACCTCGATGCGGCACGAAACGCCAATCTGGTGGTCAGCTCACGGCTGCTCGCCCTGGCCCGAATCGTGGGTGACACTCGGCCGAAGCGGACATCGGACAACTGACCCAACGCCGTCGCTAATGCAACCGCTAGCCCGTTCCCGTCCGGAAAAGGCACTTTTTCGCAATTTCGTCGTCAGGCTGCGGCTTCCCTTGTGCGACGTACAGGAGGTACGACTCCGCGGAAAGCCTTGCCTTCCTAGAACTTATCGAAAATTTGCTCGTTTCCGCCTCGGGAACTGCGCAGTCCCATCCAGACTTTCTGGATGGGAACTAGCCCGCACTTCTCACCAGTTTTCGTAGCGAGACGCCCGAGACGCCGTGGCATGCTGGGTTTTTCGTGACTTGACCGACGTAGGCGTACTTGACAGTCCGTTGAG
>DAOWGJ010000347.1 GCA_030637505.1 Holophagae bacterium | reverse complement strand
GCGCCGGTGGCAAGACGCGACGACGCAGTCGTAGTTTGACTACTTCAAGGAGGAGTAACGCAGCCACCGGTGTGGAGGACCGCCAAGAGGTGGTAGAGACTTTAGACGCAGTACACTAGGAACCGACGCCAGCCCGAAGGGCTGCCGAGAGCCGACAGGCTCGAACCCGCGAAAGCGGGTAGCGTGGGCTGCGGGCGCACCAGCGTCGCCTTTTCTGCGGTGCCGAAGCGGGTTGTGAGACTTAAGAAACGGGCGGCCCCGCAGAAATGACGAGCGACGGCCGGCGCCGTCGCTGGCCCGGTCCCGCCCCCCTGACGCCGTCGCGGTCACTGCCATCGGACGCTGTCCCTGACACCTGACACGGTCAACGGCCTGCCCCACTCTCGTTGTCTCGAAGAACGACTGAATCTACGGGGATCGATTATTCTCTTCCAGAATGGCTCATAGGAAGGATCTCAATGACCAACCCGACAATGACCCGTTACTATGCGAGGCGCGCCACTGAATATGAACGCATCTACCTGAAACCAGAGCGTCAGACGGATATCACAGCCCTTCAGTCGAAGATCGTAAAAGCCTCCACCGGACTCAACCTGTTGGAGATTGCATGCGGAACAGGTTACTGGACGCAATTTGCCTGTCGGACCGCAAAATCAATTCTCGCGACGGATTTCAATGAAGAAGTCCTCAGCATCGCCCGCAAGAAGGAATATGGAGCCTGCCCCGTTACCTTTCTCAAGGCAGACGCCTACGTCTTGGATGAGGCGACTGGCTTTTTTTCTGGTGCGTTGCTTGGTTTCTGGTGGTCTCACGTCCCCAGGTCAATCCTTGGAAATTTTCTGCATACATTGCACTCAAAGCTATGCTGGGGCGCACGCATCATCGTGTTCGATAACCAATATGTTGAAGGCAGCAGCACACCTATCAGCCGGACTGATACGGGGGGTAATACCTACCAAGTGCGAAGCCTCTCAGACGGTTCGACCCATGAGGTATTAAAGAATTTCCCAACGCAACACGAGTTTGTTGAACGAATCGTACCGTTTTCAGAGAGTTACGGATTCACGGAGCTGGATTACTATTGGTTTGCCGAATACACCTTGAAAGAAGACACCGAACGAGGCGCTGCAGCGGACGCCGACCAGCGGCGCCTTTGCAAGCGAAGAAAGTGAATTGAAAAATCAGTGCTGTTTGGTTCCTTTTCCACCGCCTTGAGCAAATAGCTTTTAATGACCCAATCGCACTCCTATCTTCGATTGAACCGATCGTCATTGCCCGATGAGGTTGGGGCGCCGATTGAAGAGCTGTTCATAGAAATTTGCGCCGACGGATTCGTGACGAGAGAGGTCGGGGTTGATCTCCACGGAGAGGTTGTCCATCGGTCGCCAACCGATTCGCAACCATACTGTCTTGCCGGGAGCAAACCAATCGAAAAGGCACCATTCCAAGACGAGCTATCGAAAGATCTGTTCGACGAACTCTGGAATTATTAGAGATCGTTGCTGGAATGATCTCGCCATTCGAGACAAAACCCACGCCACAAAAAACCTCCGGCCGCCGCAGCCGTAATTCAGTCAATGAATCGGACTTTCCAGCTCCTGTTTTTGGCAATCATCCTGGCCCTTGGCTTCACGCCGGTCTTCGGCGCAGATGACCCTCCCCCGACACGGCGGCAACTGGTCGAGAAATTCAACCGCACCTACAACAGCGGCCACTTCGTCGAAGCGATCCGGTGGGGTCTGGAACTGGAGACCCTGCAACCGGGGCAACCCATACATCAGTACAACCTGGCCTGCGTCTACGCCTTGGTCGGAAACGAGACAACCGCCATCGCCTGGCTTCGCCGAACCGCAGGAAACGGCTTCCGACAGACCACCACGATCGAAAACGACCCCGACCTCAAGACCCTGTGGGACGACCCGCTCTGGCCTGAAATTGTCGCAGCCGTACGCACCAACGCCGAGACCTATGATCAGTTTGTTCAACAGGCATTTTCCCGATCCCCGCCTGCGATAACGCTACCCCCCGACCACGACCCCGAAATGGCAGCACCCCTGATCATCGCGCTGCACGGTTACGGCGGCACACCCGGGGGCTACCCGGCACTCTGGCGTCCTGCTGCCGGAAAAATTGGCGCCATCTTGGCGACACCGCAAGGACTGCAGCGCTTCGGTGGGGGTTATTTTTGGGGTGACATCGAGGAAGCGGAGACCCTGGTCGAGCTGACGATCGAGTACGCCAAGCGCTCACATTTGATCGACGACCGGCGCATCGTACTGACCGGTTTTTCCCAAGGGGGCTTCATGGCAATGGCTATCGGGGCCCGCCATCCTGGAGTATTCGCCGGCGTGATCCCGATGGCCGGAGGCTACATCCCGGCCATCGACACCCCGACGTCGGCTCCGCATGGAAAACCCCGTTTTTTCTTCATGGTCGGCAGCCAGGACGAGGCGAAACCGCAATGCCGCAAAGCCGCGGAGGACTTCGAGGTAGCCGGTTATACCGTCAAGCTTCGCATCTACCCCGGCGTCGGCCACACCTTCCCCCGTTTCACCAATCGTGAGTTGGGCAAGGCTCTGAAGTTCGTCTTGGGCGCTCGGTGACGGGCTCGGGCTCGGGCTCGGGCTCGGGCTAAAGATACCCTGTGTTTTCAGGAGTCAAGAAGGCAACGTGATCGTTCGTTTCTCGGGATCAGCTTGCTGCCGGAAGAAGACCGCCATCTTCCCGATCGTCCCGGCACACTCACACTTTGCGCCGCCTTCGATCTCAACGACCATTGCCTTGCGCTCATCCCTCTCGGCCATGATCTGAACCTTGATCAGCTCGTGGGCCTCGAGAGCCCGGTCGATGGCGTCAAGGACCGTGGCCGACACACCTTCCTTGCCGACCTGGACCTGCGGCTTCAAATCATGAGCCAATCCGCGCAGATATTTCCGTTGAGATCCCTTGAGCATCGCTGTCTCCCCCACCGCAGCCCTCCCGGCTGAAAGGCGGGGATCAGGGTAACACTTTAGCTCTCAGCCATCAGCTGATCCGCTTGGAGAATTCATGAAATAGCCACAAAAAGGAACGAAGAGGCACAAAAACGAAGGAGAACATAGGGTGGGCGCTTGCAATAATCGCTCAGAAGAACTTTTCCGGCGAGGGAGAAAAAGAACCGGCGGGGATTATCCCCTTCCGATTTTCGCTGAGTTTTGCAAGCGACAAAGCTGACAGCACATACCCTTCCATTCTGCTTCGACCTTCGAAACAGATCGAGGAAAAGTCGCAAAAAACCCCCTCCCGAAGGAGGGGGTCGCTGATAGCTGATAGCTAGGAACCGACGCCTGGCCGAAGGCCAGCCGAGCCGCCAGGCTCGGGCCCGCGAAGCGGGCAGCGTGGGCTAAGCTCCTAGAACCTCCCGACAAACTCGATGCCGATGGTCCTGGGCTCATTCATCATGCCGGTCAAATTGTTGAAGTCGATGCCGTTACGAACGATCTCCTCATCAAAGATATTGCGGCCGAACAGGGCCACCTCGTATTTGGCCTGGTTCCAGGCATAGCCCAGACGCAGACCGAACTCGAGCGAGTCGCTCTGGAATTCTTCCGACTCATAGAGGAAGAAGTTCTTCTCTGAGTAATAGGCCCAGTCCAGCACGCCGAAGAAGCCCTTCTCCACCGGATCCGACCTGAAGTTGATGATGCCGTTGAAGATAAACTCCGGGGCGTGCGGCAGGGGGTTCCCGTCGATCAAGGCCAGGCCGTTCTCGTCCAGCGGGTCGGTGACCGTGCAGCCCCCGCCGCACGGGGCGACCGTCAGGTTCTTGTCCACAATCTTTGTCGGGTTGTAGCTCAAGCCGAAGGTCATCAGCCAGTTGGCCGTGGGAATGTACTCGATGTCGGCTTCCAGACCGTAACCCTCGGTCTTGTCGGCGTTCAGCAGGGTCGCGGTGTTGAACTCACCGCCGACGGCGGTCAACTGCTGTCCGTCAAGCTCGAAGATGTAGGCGGACAGATTGAGGCGCAACCTGTTATCGACCAGAATTGATTTCATGCCGATCTCGAAAGAGAGAATCTCTTCGGTATCAGCCGTCGTCACACAGTTGGTGGCAGGGTTGGTGCCGCCCTCAAAGTCGGCGCAAAACATGATCCGGCCCTGAATCGACGGGGCGCGGAAACTGGTGGCGACACGACCGTACCAGTTGAGGTTCGGGTTGGCCTTGTAGGTCAAACTGAGGTCCCAGCTGGTGTAGTCCTCGTCGGTCTGCTCGGTGATCGGCGCCACCAGGGGCGGCTGAAAAATCGGCTGCGGTCTGTCAACCCAGAAGTCCTTCTCATCGTGCGAAAAACGCAGGCCCGCAATGACGTTCCACAATTCGTTGATCCTGTAGTCCAACGAACCGAACAAGGCGTAGGCCGTGGTTTCTTGCCACTGGTTGGAATAGCCGTTCTGTGGGTTGCCCGGGGCCAAAGTGTCGTAACTGAAATTGTCGATGGAAACCTCTTCGTTGAAGTAGAACAGGCCGGCCAACCATTTCAGATCGCTCGAGTTGTCACTGGTCAAGCGGAATTCCTGGGTGAACTGGTCAAGATCGGGGATGCTGCCTGCTGATTCGGACGGGAAGGGAATGAACCCGGGCCCGTAGTTGCCCTCGCCAAGGAATTCTGCACCAAAGCCGCCGTCAATGTCCCCGCGGCTATACATGTCCAGGGTCTCGAAGCCGGTGACCGAGGTCAGGATTGAGCCCCCAAAGTCCCAATTCAACTTCATCACGCCACCCATGGCGCTGATATCCTGAGAATTCAAGCCATCAAGATAGACTTGGTCCTGCTCGAATCCGGGGACCAACTCGTCGTCACCCGGGGTGATGATGTTGGCCCGGAAAATACGGGCGGTACCGTCGACGTCCCAACCGTGGAAGTTGAACAAGGCATCGAAATCCTCGTTCGGCTCCCACAACAGTTGCAGACGGTACGCGGTTGTTTCATAACCGCCGAGTTCATTCTTTTTCTCGGTGTAGCCGTTGTCCACCCAGTCGCTGCGGCTCTGGTACAGAGCGGAAACACGGTAGGAAACCGTGTCGCTCAAAGGACCGCCAAAGGCGCCGTTGATATCGACGGTGTCAAATGTCCCGTAGGATGCACGGAAATTCGCTCCGAACTCCTGCGTCGGTTTATTGGTCTCGAATTTGACGATGCCCGCGGGCGTATTTCGCCCGAACAGCGTGCCCTGGGGACCACGAAGCACTTCGACTCTGTCCATGTCCCAGATCGGCATGCCCTTGACCACCGGATTTTCCATCACCACCTCGTCGACGATCATGGAAACGGGCTGGGAGGCGTTCAAGTCGAAATCGGTGTTGCCGAGACCGCGAATGTAGAACCGCGGGAAAGCCCGTCCGAAGGAACTCTCGAGAATCAAGCTGGGCACCCTCGCCGACAGGGCCCGGACATCGGGCGCGCCTGCAGTGATTGCT
>DAOWGJ010000178.1 GCA_030637505.1 Holophagae bacterium | reverse complement strand
CTCCGGGAAAGGGCCGAGCGGGAGCGAACGGCAGGCCAATGGTCATCGGTAATCTCAATGCGCTCCCGAAGGCCGGGGTTGGAATTCAGCGACCGGAACCGCAACCGGTGACAGCTTCAGGGTCCGCGACCGGGACCGCGTCAGGATCCGCGACCGCGCCACTGAACAGCGATCCCTTAAGCCGACACCCTCAACTCCCCCCCAAAACCTCCCGATGCAAGTCAATCAGCGTGTCCACGACTTCCGGATCAGCCAGGGTCGTCACATTGCCCATGTCGCCGTACTCGCCCGCGGCGATCCGGCGAAGAATACGCCGCATGATCTTGCCCGACCGGGTCTTCGGCAAACCCGGCACCACGAGGATCCTATCCGGTGTGGCAATAGGCCCGATGACGTGCCGCACCTGTTCCTTGAGGGCGCCCACCAGTTCGTCAGGGGCCTGCCCCTCAGCCTCGAGGTTGAGAATGACATAGGCAAAAATGCCCTGCCCCTTGATTTCGTGGGGAAAACCGACCACGGCGGCTTCGGCGACGCCGTCGTGAGCTACAAGGGCGCTTTCAACCTCGGCCGTGCCCATGCGATGCCCTGAGACATTGATCACATCATCGACCCGCCCGGTAATCCAGTAATAGCCGTCCGCATCCCTCCGGCACCCGTCGCCGGTGAAATAGAGACCCGGGAACCTCGAAAAATAGGTCTCGTAGAAGCGCTCATGATCGCCCCACACGGTTCGAGCCTGCCCCGGCCATGATTGGTCGATGCATAAATTGCCCTCGATACCATCCCCCTCGATCACCGTTCCCTCCTCGTCGACAACAACCGGCCTGACCCCAAAAAAGGGCAAGGTCGCCGATCCCGGCTTGAGGGGGGTCACCCCCGGTAACGGCGTCATCATGATGCCGCCGGTCTCGGTCTGCCACCAGGTGTCGATGACCGGACATCGGCCCCCGCCGACAACGTCGTGATACCACCGCCAGGTCTCCGGGTTGATCGGTTCTCCTACGGTTCCCAGAATGCGAAGACTGGCGCGAGAATACCGGGTGACGGGTTCGTCTCCGGCCCTGTTGATCGCCCGAATCGCAGTGGGAGCTGTGTAGAAGATGTTGACGCCGAGGTCGTCTACGATCTGCCAATAGCGCCCGGCATCGGGATAGGTCGGCACACCCTCGAACATCACCGTCGTCGCCCCGTTGGCCAGGGGACCGTAGATGATGTAGCTGTGACCCGTGATCCAGCCAATGTCCGCGGCACAGAAGTAGATGTCGCCAGGGTGGTGATCAAAGACCAACTCGTGGGTCATCGCCGCATAGACCATGTAGCCCCCGGTCGTATGCAGGACCCCCTTTGGCTTTCCCGTCGATCCCGAGGTGTAGAGAATGAACAAGGGCTGCTCCGCGCCCATCCACTCGTAGGTGCAGGTCGAACGCTGCTTGCGGCATTCCTCGTCGAGCCAGAAATCGCGCCCGGCCTGCATGGGGACCTCAGTCTCGGTTCGGCGTGCGACCAGGACGGTTTCGATCAAATCCAGGCCATCGACAGCTCTATCGACCGTCTCTTTGAGGTGGAGCCGTCGACCACCCCGAACACCCTCGTTGGCGGTGACCACCACCTTGGCCTGGGCGTCGATGATGCGGTCTCGGATGGACTCCGCGGAGAAACCACCGAATACGATCGAGTGGATGGCGCCGATTCGGGCGCAGGCCAACATTGTGTAGGCAAGTTCCGGAATCATCGGCATGTAGATGCAGACTCGGTCCCCCGCCCTGACGCCGTGGAAGCGCAAGACGTTAGCCACCCGACTGACTTCGTGTTTCAACTGCCGGTAACTGATGTGTTCGTACTCACCAGGCTCGTCCTTGACCCAGATGATCGCGTCCTGATCTCCCCGGGTTTCCAAGTGACGATCGACGCAGTTGTAACAGGCATTGAGCCTGCCGCCGAGAAACCAGCCGCAGTCAACATTGTCGTAATCGCTGTCGAAGACTGTGCTCCAACGATGGAACCACGTCAGTCGCTCCGCCTGTTTTTCCCAAAAGGTGTCCGGATCGTCGAGGGACAGGCGGTAAAGGCGCCGGTATTCCTCCATGCTGTCAATATGGGCGTTTTCCACAATGTGGGGTTTCGGCAAATAGAGGTCTTCAGATTCCGACATGTTTCCTCCGGCGCCCTCCTCCTGCTTTCGGAGGGTGGTCATTCTTGAGTTTTCGCTCAAGCGACCATACCACCGGAAGACCAACAGATCATGAGGCCGATGAGAATCTCCGATAAAAACACAAAATTAAGGAAGTTACGCGTTTTTTCGTCTCTTGTGCATTTTCGTGCCTTTTTGTGGCTGCTCTTCTTGTGGCTTTCTGCAAAAGGCGATGCTGAGATCTGCCCGGCGGCCGGGCGCCCGTCGTTCACGCCCCCGAAAAGTAACGAAGGAGTTTCCGGTGGCGTTTGCCGGTCCGGTCAAAATTGCGCAGCAGTCGTCGGTCGCGACTTCGCGGATTGAGCAGACCGACTGCCAGGAGCAGAGCCACGAGAGGATTGGGCGGCCGCACGTAAAAAGGAATCAAGTTGAAGTCGAACAGCTTGGGTATCGCCGTTCCGTCCTCTTCCACAACCATCACGTTGAGGGAGTGCATGTCCAGATCGAAGAGATCTGCCGCATGGGCCAACTCGACGATTCGCTCCAGGTGCGATCTCAGCACGGCCACGGCCTCAGCTCCTCGTTTCTGCCTGAAAAAGTAGTAGAGGTCTCCAACCAAGAGTTCTTGAACGATCGCCGAATACTCGTCGGTGACGAGGCAATCGATCGGCTCTGCGACATAGCGAGCCAGACCCGGAGCCCGATAGAAGGATCGATTGCGTTCGAATTCATACTCCGCAAGGTTCCCGCCCAACTTCCGAGAGTGGTTGGCCAGGGCGAGGGCTTTGTAAACCTTGATCGCAACTTCCCGCCCCTCTCGCCTACCGCGGAAGACGGTGCTGCGCCCTCCCTCTCCCAATCGCTCGAACAGGTCGAGATTTCCCAGCGTCGGCAGTCCTGGCTTAGGAATGCGTCGGCTCCGCGAGCACGATCCACTTGTCCGAGAAGATCGGGGCGACAGAGAATACCTTGACGATCCGCAATCCGGCCTGCGTCATCTCGGACTCCAGTTGCCTTCGAGTCAGACGGGGGGGCATCCGGGACACACGGCCAAAGAGCCGTTTGACTGTCCATCGCAGCCAGTGGTAGCCGTATCGATGTCGAAGGTCGACAATCAGCCAACGGCGAGAAACCCGACCCAGCTCCCGGAGTATGTTCACCCG
>DAOWGJ010000134.1 GCA_030637505.1 Holophagae bacterium | reverse complement strand
GGAATCTGCTCACCGAGTTCTTCTGTATTCAGAGAGGTCGAGCTGGAAACGGTGTCGCTCGAAGAGGTCGTCGTGTCCTCGTCCGAGGCCGACCCAACAAGCGATATCAGACAAAGAAGCAATGCGGCCGTTATCTTTCTCTGCATCGTCCCCCCTGGGAGCACATACTTTGCAAGGGTCGTACCAACAGCCTCACCCGTCGGGGTGGTTCCTTCAATTCTTGTGCCTCTTTGTGCCTTTTTGTGGCTATTTCTTGAGTTCTTGTAAGGCGCCCAACGCCTTCTCTGAGTCCGGAAGAGCCGGGGTCTTTTGGAAAGGTTCCCACGCAGCCAGAAACGCCTCGGCCTCGTCGGCCGGCATCGGGCGGGCGATCAAGTAACCCTGAACGTGGTTGACACCCAGGGTCCTCAGAGCCTCGAGTTGGGACGCCGTCTCGACACCCTCTGCGACCGTTTCCTTGCCGAGGTTTTTCGCAAGGGTCACGACCGTTCTGACGATCTCGGATGATTCCTCGTCTTCGAGCATCGTTGAAACGAAGCTCTGGTCGATCTTGATCGTATCGATATTAAATCGCCGCAAATAGGCCAGAGAGGAGTAGCCGGTACCGAAGTCGTCGAGGCTGATTCCAATGTTCAAGGTACGCAATTGCTCCAGCATCTGGGATGCATACTCGGTGTTCTCAACCAGCATGCTCTCGGTCACCTCGATCTTGAGGCTCTCGCCATAGAGACCAGTATTTCTCAGAATCAGATCGATCTGGTGGACCAGATCGTGGTGGAGAAAATGAGTGCCGGAGATATTGACCGCCATCGTCAGCGGCAAGAGGTCACGGTATTTCGTCTGCCAGGTCCTCAGTTGGCGGCACGCTTCTTCCGCCAACCACCGGTCCATTTGGATGATTGCTCCCATCTCCTCGGCTGCCCCGATGAAATCCACCGGTGAAAGAAGCCCACGGGTTGGATGCTGCCATCGGGAAAGCACCTCGAACCCGACGATTCGTCCCTGGGGGATTGAGATGATCGGCTGGTAGAATGGCCGAAATTCCTGCCGGGCAACGGCACGGCGTAAGTCGTTTTCGAGTTCCAGGGCCGCCACCACCCGCGTGTGCATCGCCTCGTCGAAGACCGCAAAGTTGTTTCGACCAGTCGCCTTTGCCCGGTATTTGGCCGTGTCGGCATCCCGAAGGAGATCCCCAGGGTTTTCGTAGCGGGGCTCCCAGACGGCGATTCCGATGCTGAGACTTGCATAGACCTCGAGCCCGTCCAGGTCGAACGGCGCCTCGAACTCCACTCGAAGCCTCTCAGCCGCAGCCGTCGCTCCCCGAACATCACTGAGATCCTCGACGACAACGACAAACTCGTCGCCGACCAATCTCGACACAGTATCCGTCGGCCTGGCCAACCGCTCCAACCGCTGAGCCACCGCACATAACAGCCGGTCTCCCATCGAATGGCCCAGCCCGTCGTTAACGTTCTTGAACCGGTCAACGTCGCAGTACAACACTGCGAAACCCGAGTCAGAATTCCGTCGAGAGCGGGCGAAGGCTTCTTCCATCTTTTCCAAAAGCACGGCGCGTGCGACCAGTCCGGTCAAGGGGTCCCGCAAATCACTGGCTGTCTGCGGCCTTGTTATGAGCATGTGAATTCTTGCGTGGACCTCACGCAGATCGAATGGCATCGTCAGGAAGTCGTCACAGCTGGCGGAAAGAATGTCGGCAATCATGGCCGGCACGCTCCGAGGCACTATGGCCAAGACTCGTGCAGCCGGCGCATCGACGCCCCGCCTGACCGAACGGGTGATCTTCTTCCCCGCTTCCCCCGGCAGCCGCCAGTCGACAATGACCAGATCGGGCAACATCCGCCGAACCTCGTCGCGGGCCGACTGATGATCTCTGGCAAAGACAAAATCATGACCGCGGTTCGACAGGCCGTCCCGCAACTCGTCGCAGAGCCCCGAGTCCTGGGAAATGACAACGATTTGAAGGGTCTCGGTCGGTTTGACCGCCCGGTCGATACCCTCAGCGGCCGCCTGTCCAAACGGCCATAATCGAGATATCAACGAGGTTTTCTTCGGAGCCATAATCGCCATTGGCCAACACTGTATCACTGAACCCGGGGGAATCGGAACCTGCTGAGACGAAACTGGAAACTCGAAACCGGACTCCGTTCTCTGACCAGTATGCGATAATGATAGGGAGCGTACAGCACATGGTTCACCTTCTGGTTTCTCCGCCGGATAGTCTGCGGTTTGAGGTGGCTATCGAGCGCCCGCAAATCGTCATTGGCCGCTCATCCCGAGCAGACATTTCGGTTCCCGATCCGTCTCTTTCCAGGTCCCACGCAGAGCTTTCCTTTGAGGGAAACAGTTGGAGCGTCAAAGACCTGGGATCCCGCAACGGCACCCGCGTCAACGGGGACTTGATAGACGAAGACACCTTCTTCGCGTTCCCTTTGCGGTCTCTGCAACCACCGGTTCAATTGTCTTCTTGTTCTGGCCGCATCGAAGTCGTTCGATCAGGGCTCTTTGTCCACCTTGACAGCCCACACCACGTATCGCCCCCGTCCTCCCGGGACGACGGCATCGAAGGGCCAGCATGTGACGAGGATCAATTCGGCGCCCCCGGCCGGGGCCAGCGCCCCCACATCGTCCCTGTCGACGACCGCAAACTCTCGGACCCGATAGCCGTGCCTCCGCCCACCTCGGTCCACGGCCTGGATTCGATCACCCGGCTCAAGGCGTTCGAGTACCGCAAAGTGCGTATCGCGATGTCCCGCCACGACGCAGGCGCCGTCCTCTCCAGGGAATGCCGTGCCGTGCAGGTGGCCGGGCGAGAACGCCAGGACCCGGCCCGAGGCCCCCTCCAAGACCACCATGTCCGATCCGTGGTCGGGGAAGGACAATCGGGCCACGGGCCAGGTGTCCGCCCAGGGCCAAGGCCTGACCTGAATTTCGCCTTCCAGGGTCCTGGCCCAGGCCTGTTCCACCATGGTTCTTGCAAGCGCTGCCTTGGCGTAGATCCACCCTCCCTGAACCCCCTGGACCAGGCCGAGGATCAGCAGCAAGCCGGAGATGGTTCTTGGCATCGCTCGTCTCCTTCCTGGTTCGAAAGGAAGGGGTTTGGGGCCGGGAATTTTCCCTCCTCCCCCCCCTGAAACCACGGTTCTGAGAGCTGACAGCTGACGGCTGACAGCTTCCAAACGGGGATCGCCCTCATCGAGAGCCTCCTTTCATCCAGCGAAGGGCGACCCCCGACATCAACAGGACCAGGGCGATCAGCAAGTGGAGTCGTCCCGCCGTCCCGCCGGCAGGCATCGCGCCGAACACCGTTTCAGGCCGCCACCCCATCGGGAGATTGGTGGGCACGGCGCCGGTTTTCAGACCTTCCCCATCGGGCCTGGTCGGTGTCACGTCGACCGCGACCAAGCTGGTGTATTTGGAGACCAGCTGGTGCGCCAGAGCAACCTCGAGCACCTGCTCCCTGATTGTTGTCTCCGGCGCGCCCCGGGACTTGTCGTCCATCAGAGCCGCAATCTTGCGGCGAGCCCACAGCCGATGGATGCCGGCCCTCTCGGTGCCGATCTTTAACGGAATATCGGCGCTCCAACTCGCATAGGCCTTGGTCCCTGAGAGCCTGAGATCCCCCGCGATAGTCCCCAGCCGGGCAGCAACCACGATCGGCTCACCGGCGTAGAGGTCCGGAAACCGTTTCGGCCAAACCTCGGCCCCGGGATCGGGCCATCCCAACTCGATATTCGCCAAGACCGGATTTTCCAGCTTGGAAAAAAGGTCTCGCATTTTCGAAGCAACCTCTGACGGCGCACCGATAAAGGTGAATGTTCCCCGTCCGAAAGCCGCGGCTCGCTCCATGAAAAATCCGTTCGGCGCCGACCCGATGCCAACAGTGAACAGGCGACTCCGCCCTAATTGACGCTCGACGGCGGCAAACAGCGCCTCTTCGTTTCCGACACAGCCGTCCGTGATGAAGATCACCTGACGCAGGGGGGTCAGCTCACCCCCGTCCTCCAACGCCCGGAGGAGGGCGCTCATCATTTGGGTGCCGCCCTCGGCCTTCAATCTCTCGACCCACGCCTTGGCTTCATCGATCGCCGCAGGCATGGCCGGCCGACTTCCGGGATACAGCACGTTGAAGTTCGAGTCGAATTCGATGATGTTGAAGAAGTCTTCCGGCGCCAGTTGATCGAGGGCGTAGAGCAGTGCCTCCCGGGCCTGGACGATCGAGGCGCCACCCATCGAACCCGAGGTGTCGATGACAAAAACCGTCTCCCGAGGTAAACGCACGGCCTCTGCAAACTCTTCTGCCGGCGGCACGATCATGGCCACTACGAAGTACTCACCGTCGTACTCTTCCGTGAACACCGCCGCCCTTGGCGATCGTCCGGCCTCGGGCGCCCAGCGCAAGACGAAATCTCGATCTGCCGGCACGGAACCGTCCAATACAATCACGTGCCTCCGATCGTCCGGTCTCGTGATCTGCACCGCGTGGTAGGGCGACACCAGCCGCGCCAGCGGAAACCCCGCTTCGAGGATAACCTCGAGAGTCACGGGATTGAGATTGGTGCCGACGTTGAGAGCTACCGGCGGCGATATGCGCGAGGCATCCGGAACCTCAGAGGTATCAAATGCCCATCCGGCGCCACCAGATAAGATCTCGGCAGGTTGACCCGGCAGGAAGCGGGGACCGACAACCATCGGAAATCGCAGTTCCAAATCCCCCTGATCGAACACCAGGGTCTGTTGGTACTCAATCCGCACTTCGACGGTCTCGCCCGGCCCGATGTTGGCGACCGCCGTCGTGAAAATGTTGGGGCGCTCCTGTTCGACAAGTGACGCCTTTCTTCCCTCTCGTTTGGCCACGGCATAGGTCTTTTTTGCCGCCTCTCGTTCCTCGATCCGGCCCTCGATGATGCGCTCTCCAATCACCAGCCTCATCGAGTGGACGGCGGCCCCACTCGGCAGGGGGAAGACATAGACGCCCTCCAACCATTGCTCTGTCGGGTTGGAGAACCTCTGTGAAACCAGAGTGTCCGCCAGCAGGCCTCGAATGGAGATCTCGACATCGGTCGCCTGCAAAGGGGCCTCGATGAAGCCAATTCCCTGGGCAGTTCGAAACAGGAGGCTGCCCTGCCTGACCGATTCCGGAGTCAGAGTCTGAGGACCCCGCCTTTCGTCCTGCCGGGCAGCGACCACCACAGCTACCAACAGAATCGGTACCAGGATAAGGAAAGACCTTTTTCTCATGATTGCCTCCTATGCCATTGCTGTTCTCCATTTCAGGGTGGCTCCCGGCGATGGCGCAGGTATGCCAAACGGCGGGATTTCTTATGGCAAAGTGTGGCAACAACGTGGCGTTGAGAGCCAGGTATCCTTCGGTTTACTTCGCCTTTCCCGGCAGATCATGGGCAAGTGACTCACCTGGATGTTTCGCGACGAGGCGACCGCGTTAGAATCACGTGTGGACTCGAACAACCAAGATCGAAGTCGGCCGAGCCCTCTCGTTCATTTTCTTCGTCGCCAGTATTCTTGTGCTCCGAAGGCTGACCCTCTCACCTATGCAGGCTCGAATAGTCCGCAACAATCGGATACCTTCGGCCGATGCCAAAGGCCTTGGGTGAGATTTTGATGCCGGGCGCGGCCTGGCGGCGCTTGAATTCCGCGCCGTCGATCAGCCTGACGATCCTTTCGACCACAGCAGGGTCCAATCCCTCGGCGACCAGCTGGGCCGTCGACAGACGTTCCTCAACCCAACCCTCGAGCACACGGTCCAGCACCTCATACGGCGGCAGCGAGTCCTCGTCCCTCTGGTCCGGGCGCAACTCGGCGGACGGCGGCTTGGTCAGTGTCGACTCGGGGATGACGATTCCCTCTCGGTTGACCCACCGGGACAACCGGTAGACCCAGGTTTTCGACACATCGGAGATCACCGCAAGGGCTCCGCACATGTCACCGTAAAGCGTGCAGTAGCCAACGCCCATTTCCGATTTGTTCCCGGTGGCCAGCACCAGATGTCCGAATTTATTGGACAGCGCCATCAGAACCATGCCGCGGATTCGGGCCTGGAGGTTCTCTTCGGTCACGTCAGATTCGCAGCCCTCGAACTCAGGCGCCAATCCGTCCAGCATCGACTGGAACATCGAATCGATCGGGATCACCCGGTAGTCGATGCCCAGGTTCCGCGCCAGGGCCTCGGCATCATGCAAACTGTGCTGAGAGGAGTACCGCGTGGGCATAGCCACGCCGACGACGTTCTCCGGACCGAGAGCACGGGCGGCGATGGCGGCCACCAGGGCCGAGTCGATGCCCCCCGAGAGTCCAAGAACGACCTTGCGAAATCCCGACTTTTGAACGTAGTCCCGAAGGCCCAACCGCAAGGCAGAGAGGGCCTGTTCCTCGGGATCAGCGGCGCACGGCCGCAGCTCACCGGGAAATCCGGCAGCACCCTGTCGCCCCATTGTTTCCGCGGGAATGTCGTACACCAGGAGGTCCTCGTCAAAGTCCCGAGCCCGGACGACCTCGCGACCCTGACCATCGACGATCATCGAGTACCCGTCGAAGACCAGTTCGTCGTTGGCGCCAACTTGATTGACATAAACGAAGAACAGCCCGGTGGAGGCGGCGTGTCGTCTGATCATGTCCCGCCGAAGTTCCGCCTTGCCCAGGGTGAAGGGACTGGCCGAGATATTGACCAGTACATCGGCGCCCTTGTCGGCCGCTTCTCTCACCGGATTCCGGTCGTAGAGCCGCCGGTCCCACAGCGCCGGGTCGCTCCACGCGTCCTCGCAGATCGTCACACCAAACTTGACGCCCTTGAACTCCAGCAGAGGGTTACCGCACCCCGGCTCGAAGTACCGCGCTTCATCAAAGACATCGTAGGTCGGCAGAAGGCACTTGTGGACGACCCCGGCGAGACGACCCCGCCACAACAACGCCGCGGCATTGTGCAACGCCTTGCCCTCATCCCTCCGGTTGCGATCAACAAAACCGACGATGATGCCCAGATCATCATCGCTCAGGCCGGCCAACCGGTCCAGTTGCTCGAGGTTCCGATCGACCAAATCCTCCCGCTCGACCAGGTCCACCAGGGGGTAGCCCACCGTGGCCAACTCAGACAGCACCACCAGCTCGGCGCCTCCCTCTCGGGCCTGGGTGATCGCCTCTCGACTTTTGGCCAGGTTGGCCTCGAAAGCCCCGATCGTGAAGTTAAGCTGAGCTATCGCAATCCGCATAGCCCATCATCCCCCGCCGTTGGCCTGTGTCAATCCCGAACCCCTAACCCGTACTTCTCACCAGTGTCCGGCTGCAAGGCGCAGAACACAACGACCTTCGGCGCTTTCTCGATTCGCTCTCTCGACGTACCGCAAGTATGCCTTCGCTCACTCATCTTGCGAGATCACCGAATCTCATTGCGTTCTGCACCTTTCGCTTCGAAAACCGGTGAGAAGCACGGGCTAAACGCACATTCCCGTACCCGAGTGAGGATAGGTGACAAGCCAACCAGGCGAAAAATTGCCGCAAGATGACGCTCTTCGTGAGGCAATCTGTCAATCGGCTGGTTTAGACTGACTCAATGAGCCTCCGTCTCGTTCTCGCCATCCTGATCACTGCCGCAACAAACGCCTCAATGTCTCAGGACTTCCCCCCGCATCGCCCTCTCTCGATGCCCGACCCTATCCGGGCGGCGTCTCTGCCGTTCGACCTGAGCTTCCCGGCGCCGACGGCTGACGGCCGGTGGAATGTGACGGCCGGCCTGGCCTGGTTCAACACGTGGAGCACGGTCTGGGAATTGACCCAGGTTCACCAAGATTTCGGATTCGACAACACGACCACACCGATTCCGGCGGAATTCAGGACTCTGGAGGATCAGTATCCCTCGGAACAGTTTCATTTCATCGACATTGAGGGCAACCTTCTTGAGCTTTCGGCCACCAGAGGGCTGCCAGGTGGATGGTCCATCGGGGTCCGCGTCCCGTGGATGACGATCGGACGGCCGAAGTGGGACGGCTTCATCGACCAGTGGCATAGCTGGTTCGGATTGACCAATTCCAACAGGAATTTCTTCCCCCGCAGCGAAAACCTCCTCTACATCAGGGGCCGAGACGGCGTCATCGAGGAGGTGGAACTCGGCGGCTCAGGACTCGGTGATATTTCGGTGTCCCTCGCCACTCCCGGGCTCGATTTAATCGGCGGCAGGCATCGCGCCGTTTTTGCAATCGAGGCGCCGACCGGGGACACCGGGACCTTGCGGGGCAGCGGGGGCTGGGATCTCGGTCTCCGACTCAAGTCGATCTGGACCTG
>DAOWGJ010000346.1 GCA_030637505.1 Holophagae bacterium | reverse complement strand
TCGAGGATCTGCCTTTGAGATTCTCCGCCGTCGCCACCGACCTTGACACGGGGGAAAGCGTCACCATCAGCACCGGGCCCCTCAGGAATGCCGTCAGGGCCTCTGGGGCGATTCCCGGAGTCCTCCCAGCCGTCGAAATCGACGGCCGCCAACTGGTGGACGGTGGCGTAGTCGCCGAAACCCCCGTCCGGGAGGCAAAAGCAGCCAAGCGACCGGTCTTCGCGGTCGATGTCTCGATGGACCTCGGCGAGCGATCCGACGACGATATCGCCCTGGACACGATGATGAGGACCCAGACAATGACAGCTGCCGTTCTCAGACAGCACCAGCTCCACGAGGCCCGGTGGGTCTTGAGGCCCAAGGTTGGCCACGCGACCTGGTCCGACTGGGACCTCTTCGAGGAATTGGTTGAAGCCGGCGCTGAGGCGATGCTGTCGTGGTTGGGAGGTTCTCTCGCGGAACCTCTAGCCCGCACCGCTCACCGGTTTTCGTCGCGAGGTCGTTAAGGTGCAGTGCCCAGTGGAGTTTTCGATCCGAGGGGCGCGGCTTGTACTTGACAGTACGTAGGGACATCGCGCTTTGCCCGGAGGGCAAACACGGCGAAGCCGTGGAGGTCGCGAAGCGACCAGCGTGGGCTGGAGCACCCCGAGGTGAGAAAGTGCCGCTGGGTAGGGACCCGTTCCGGCTGGGCCGGAATGGGCGTGCGCATCGACGGCCCCAGCAGATCACTGGTGAGAAGTGCGGGCCAAGTCATTCAACGATCGGATGGCGTCGGCCAGGAGGGCGATCTCGGTGGAGTCCAGCCGATCGCCATAGGCCGGCATGTCCAAGGGGGGTCTCTTCCACGGAGCCCACCAGGCCCTGCGTGCCCGGCGGCCATCACGGATGATCCCCTCGATCCCCTCAAGGCTCTCAGCCTGTAGGGCGAACGAAGCTCCGAAAAAACCGGGCACCCGTCCGCCGACCGTACCGGGGTTAGCCGTGCCGCCCGCGCCCATCGGCCCGTGACAATCGAAACAGCCCATTTCGGTGGCGATAGTAAGGCCGATTCTGACCTCGGGCTCATCGGGCAACCCAATCAGACCAGCGAAGATCTCTGCCCCCAGCACCAGGCGATTCAGCGTACCCTTGCCGACCCTACTTGCCATGGCCGACATCGGACCCGGCATTCCCGGCACCGCAGGACGACCCCGCCCCAACGCATCCCTGATAACTGTAGGGCTCCGAGGAGAATCACCATCGCCTCGCCACCGGAGACCGGTGTCGGATCTTGGATGGCACGTCAGACAGCCGTGAGACCGGACTGTCTCAACGGCCGTACCGAAATCTGATCGCTCACCCCAGCGCCACCAAATACGGTGGAGGGAGGGCACAGCCACCACAAGGAGGACCGAGACAACCATCGCCCACCGGGTCGCCCGGGAGGACCACCCTCGAGCCCTGGTTGCCATGCGTCGGGATCGTGTTCGAGCCATCGGCAGATTCTACCGCGGATCGGTACCGATAGGATCCATCGACTTCGGGCCGGATGCAGCCGGCTGGTGTAACCTCTAACGGGCAAAAGGCGAAGGAAAGGGGCAGATGTGGCTCGAAGAGACGATGAAAAACAACTGGTCGATCTGATGACCCGCTACCAGCAGGGTGACACCGAGGCTTTCACCGGCCTGTACCAGGTGCTCAAGGCGCCCCTTCAGCGCTATCTGTGGACCTTCGTCCGGAACACTTCGACCGCGGAAGATCTGGCCCAGGAGGCCTTTTTGCAGATCCACCGGGCCCGCCACACCTACGCCTCGCCCCGACCGGTTCGGCCCTGGGTCTATGCAATCTCACGGCATGTCGCGCTGATGCACCTCAGGTCCAAGAGACGGCGCAAGGAAAGCCTCGCGGCCGAGGACCTTCCCGAGATTCCGGTGCCGCCGGAAATGGACCGCATCGGAGACACGGCAACCCTTTTCACCCTGATGGCCCAACTTCCCAAGGCAGGACAGGAGGTCTTGACGCTGCACCACCTGCTGGGTCTGAGTTTCCAGGAGGTTGGCGACATCTTGGGCGTGGCGCCCGGTACCGCCAAGGTCCGAGCCCACCGCGCCCTGAAAACGCTGAAAGAATTGGTTACAGATGAAGGAGGATCCGATGTCGGCGCCACCCGTTCCTGAAGAACTGCTGAAGGCCGTCACCGACGACCTCCAGCCTGTTACGCCGCTGGCACCGGTATGGCGCCGAACCCTGTGGGCGCTGGCTATCTCGGCCCTGGTCTTTGCAGCGGCCGTCCTGGGCCTCGGCCTCCGATCCGATATTCACAGCATCCCCTCCTGGTTGGGCTGGGGCTGTTCGGTCGTTGAGTTTCTGGCGGCCGCCCTGCTCCTCGGCCTGGCCCTGCGGGAGTCCATCCCCGGCCGAAGCGTGCCGCTGGGCAGTGCGTTTGCCGCCTTGGGCGCCAGCGTCATTTATCAGCTGGCCGTCGGCTACGTTACCTGGCGTTTCAGTCCGGGGCTTCCCTGGGAAATCCAGACCTTGGGCCAGGGCATGAGCTGCATGATGTCGGACACGATGCTGGCCCTTCCGACCCTCGTGGTCACCGTCTGGCTGATCGTCAGGGCCTTCCCCACCCGTGCTTGGATGGCCGGTTTGCTGGGCGGCGCCGGCGCGGCCATTGCTTCGGACGCTATCACACACTTGCGATGCCCGGTTTCCAACCTGAGACACGTCCTGGTATGGCATACCGGCGCAGTCATCTTGATCTCCGCGACCGGCGCCTTGATCGGATACCTCTGGGGTCGCTGGAGAGCTTGATCAGCTCCGCTATACTGGATCGGAGTTCCGCTGAGAGCAGGAGGTCCCCGATGACTCCAGTCGATGACGCCGATCAGTCCCGCCAACTGGATGAGCTCAAGCAACGGATTGATCAATTGGAGTTGGAGCGCTCGCAGCTGAGGGATCAGACCAAAGCTGATCCCTATCGTGAGCTGTTCGAGCGATCGGCCGATGCAATCTTGATCATCAAGGGCGGCCAGTTCGTCGACTGCAATCAGTCCACCGTTGATATGCTGCATTTCGACAACCGCGATCAGGTCCTTCAAACCCACCCCTCCGAACTGTCACCACCGACCCAGCCAGACGGTCGGGACTCCCGAGAAAAGGCCGACGAGATGATCGCCCTCGCCTTCGAACACGGCAATCACCGCTTCGAGTGGGACCACCGGCGCGCCGACGGCGAGGTCTTTCCGGTTGAAGTCCTGCTGACGGTGGCTGGAGAAGACGACGAGAAAATCCTCCACGTCGTCTGGCGTGATATCACGGAAAGAAAACAACTGGAGGAACAGCTCCTCCAATCCCAGAAGATGGAAGCGGTCGGCCAACTGGCAGGCGGCATCGCTCACGACTTCAACAACCTCCTTGTCGCCATCATCGGCCACAGCGACCTCCTGGAAACAAGCCTCTCGGACCGACCGGACCTTCTTGGACGTATCCATCAGATTCAACGGGCGGGAACGCGCGCAGCGGCCCTCGTGCGGCAGCTTCTGGCATTTTCGAGGAAACAGCGGGTCCACCAACGGGTGATAGACCTCAACGCCCTGTTGGTCGACCTCGAACAGCTCTTGCAGCGGCTGATCGGCGAAGACATTCGACTGACAGTCGTTCCTGCCGATGAAACCATGCCGATCAAGGTCGATCCCGGTCAGATCGAGCAGGTAATCGTCAACCTGGTCACCAACGCCCGAGACGCCATGCCCGAAGGCGGCGCCATCGATGTGACGATCAAGCCCGTGTGGTTGACCGAAACGCCTCCGGGATCCTCCTTGGCGATTCAACCGGGGCGGTTCGCCGTGATGTCAGTCCGAGATACCGGCGCCGGTATGGACGACGAAACCATCAGCCGTGCCTTCGAGCCGTTTTATACGACCAAGGAGGTCGGCAAAGGAACCGGCCTCGGCCTCTCCACCGTCTATGGCATTATTCGACAGGACCACGGCACCGTAGTGATCTCCAGCGCGATGGATCATGGCACCACCCTCGATATTTTTCTCCCGATCGCGGCCGGCCCACTCTCCGCTGGCGAAAACAGGTCGAACCCCAGGGTTCCCGGCGGCAGCGAAACGATCCTGGTCGTCGAAGACGAAGAGACGGTCGCCACACTGGTGACCAATGTCCTTGAGGCCAACGGCTACACCGTTCTCAATGCCAAAGACGGACTGGATGCCCTCGGGATCTGGGAGTTGAGCGATGCGCCGATTGACATGGTGTTGACCGACGTTGTCATGCCCAATATGGGGGGGGTTGAGCTGATCCAGGAACTCAAGGAAGGCGGCTTCGTCCCCAAGGTCCTCTTCATGTCGGGCTACACCAGCCTGGCGCCTGACCGTCTGGCCCGCCTCGACGAAAAGGCCGCCCTCATCGAGAAACCCTTCAGCCCAAAGCAGTTGATCGAACGGGTCCGGGAAGTCTTGAACGGATGTTAGGCACTTACCCTCGAACAGCTTCGAAAATTCGAAGAAGAATCGAAGGGTAAGTGTGCTGTCAGCTATCAGCTATTAGCCCACGCCGCCCGCTTCGCGGGCCCGAACCTGTTGGCTCGGCAGGCCTTCGGCCTGGCGTCGGTTCCTAGCCGGCGCTTGCTGTGCCGTC
>DAOWGJ010000101.1 GCA_030637505.1 Holophagae bacterium | reverse complement strand
GTCGTTCGTCCTTCGGCGGGGTTGAGGTTGCGAGGCGGGCGCTACCGAGGAGAATGAAAGTTGAAAGTGGAAACTGTAAACTATGAACCGACGCCAGGCCGAAGGCCTGTCGAGCCGGAGGCTCGAGCCGGCGAAGCGGGTAGCGTGGGCTAGGAACGGCCAGGTTGCGTCGTTGCCTTGGCCCAGGGGTTTTCCGAGGAACGTGAAAACCCGAACTCCACAAGATTGACGGCCTTGGAGGGACCTGGATGCCGGATTGACTGATGAGGTGGACCTTAGCAGGGAGGGCCTTGCCGACACACCAAGAGCAACGGGTTCGAGTATCAAGTTTCCAGTTTCCAGTTTCAAACCCATCTGGCGTTGCCAGATGGGTCCTACTTCAACTCAACCCTGTCTCCGAGTACTATCGGCGACCATCCGCGGGTGATGACGGCCGTCGAATATTCCTCGAATACCGTCAGTAAGCCGATTTCACCGACGACCAGGCGGGGCATACCCTCGACAGGATTGTCCCGGAAAATGGTCGCAAACTGACCGGGGTACAGGCCTTCGGCCTCGCCGAGGTCAATCATCACCAACTGGCCGATTCCACTCGTGAGGACAAGATCCCTGGAGTAGATGATGTATCCGGTGGGGTTTCCGTTGGGCAGATCGCACCGGTCGGTGGGGTCCGGGGCGACGACCAGTGGAACCGGGATCGGCCTGAAGGGCAGAAGCACGTCATCCAAGGAGATGATGTCGCAGGCAAAATAAATCTCTGCAATAGATGAGTTCTCCTGGGCACAGAGGATCTTGAGTTGCCCGACATAGGGATAGGGATGGCCGATCGAGCTGTTGGACACGGGGTGCCGAACTTGAACATTTTCGGCGCGGTGAAGAATGAAGAAACGGTCTCCGGCTTTGATTCCTTGATTGGCACCCCCGTCGATGTAGACGACGTCACCCTCCGAGTAGTGATCCTGGAACTGGATCCTCTCGGCGGAGTGGATGCTGAAAGAAAAGATCGTCTCATCCTGGATCAACCGGCCGAAACAGTAGATATCTGCCGATGAGCCCAAGGGGTGGGGAATCCCGGCGTCGATCTCCTCAGGCTCCTGCTGAGGTTCGACGATTTCTTCGGGGATCACTTCCTCGACGATCGGTTCCGGTTCCTGGACGGCCAGGTCGATGACCACGGGATCACCTGGGTAGATCCAGTGGGAATCCCTGATGTAGGGGTTGCGCTCCCAAAGTTGGGGCCACAGGTATGGGTCTCCGAGATAGGTCTGTGCCAGACCCCACAGGGTGTCTCCCTTGACGATGGTATGGACCTGACTCCCCTCGGGGAAATCCGCCGGGGGATCATAGGGCGTCCAGTGATCCCCGACCAGGTGCAGAGGCTGCGGTGGCGGGGCGACGGACTGAGACGCCGCAAAACAGGGAAGTAGGGTCAAAATGACGACAACAACCGGAAATTTGATCTTCATGTTCCCTCTCCCAACTGGAAGCACTGTTTCAGGGTACTGTACGTACGCAAATGCGTCAAACCTCAGTCCTTACTCATGAGTGTCGCAGGGAAACCCCAAGACATCAATGAGGCGTTTCTGCCGGCGGCTTGTCCTGAGTCGCCTGCTGTAGTTTTTCCGCTTTTCGTTTTTTCTCCTCTATCATCTTCCGAAAGTGCTCTTGCGCATCGGTCAGTGCCTCGTGCACCTTCTCCAGCAGGGCATCGGCTTCGGCCATGCGTCCGAAATCGGGGTAGTGTTCCTTGAGGTATTCCAGGCGCCAGCGTGCAGCCAACCAACGTTTGTTCCTCGCGTAGAACTGGGCGGTGATCAGCTCGTGCTCAGCCAGCACGTCAAGCAGCTTTCCGATGCGGCTCTCAGCCTCGGCATGGTACTGAGAGTCCGGGTACAGGGTCAGCAGTTGCCGGTAAGCACTGAGGGCCTCTTCGACTGTCGAAAGGTCGCGGTCCGGCTTCATTTGCCGGGACGAATAGGTCTGGCCGACCATCAAGAGAGCGTAGTCCCGATCCGGATCATTGGGATAGCGATTGGCGAAATCGCGGTAGCGAAGGCGAGCCTCGGTCAGGCTGGCAGCGTCTTTCTTGGCGGCGAACGTGTCGGCAACGCGCAGGGCGGCCTTGTGGCCCAAAGGGTCGTTGGGAAAGGTGTCGTAGACGAAGCTGAAGTAGTTTCGAGCATCCTCGGTCTTGCCGGCTGCGTACAACGTTTCCGCTTTTTCGAAAATCTCGCTCTTGTTCATGTCGGTCAGCTCAGTCAGCAGTTCCTCCTCTCGGGAGGTGCTGGAACACCCGACGAGCGCGACGAACACCAGGGATAGAAACACCAGGCGGTGTCCATTGATCATGTCTGTACTCCTTGTGGCGCGGGATTCTCAGCCCCTGACGCTCGCAATTCTGCGAGGGCGGCTCGGCGGTCGGTTCGACCGAAAACACTGGAGCCGGCCACCAGCGTCGTTGCCCCTGCCTGAACCAAGGGCGCGATTGTGTCTGGTCCGACCCCGCCGTCAACCGAGATATCGAGGTCGCCGGCACCGGGCATGGCGCGGAGACGAGTGATCTTAGAGAGGGTCTCAGGGATGAACCGCTGTCCGCCGAACCCGGGGTTGACCGACATCACCAACACGAAGTCGACCCATGCCAGAGCCTCCTCGAGAAGACTGATCGGAGTCGAGGGATTGAGGGCGACGCCAGGCGCCATTCCCAGATCTCGAATTGTCGAGAGTGTTCGGTGGAGGTGGGGAGAGGCTTCGACGTGGACCGCCACCCGGGCGACGCCGGCCTCGGCCAACGGCGAAAGCAGCGGGTCTGCGTCGGCGACCATCAGATGGGCGTCGAGCGGCACCGTTGAGAAGCGCGCCAAGGCGGCGATGACCGGCGGTCCGAAGGTCAGGTTGGGGACGAAGCGACCGTCCATGACGTCAAGGTGGAGCAAATCCGCCCCGCCTGCCTCGACCTCGGCAATCTCACGGTCCAGCCGTGCAAAGTCTGCGGACAGCAACGAGGGTGCCAGACGGAACGTCATCGACTGACCCACAGGGTGATGATATCGGAACGCGAAAAGGGGCTGCCGGCCGGTGGATACTGTCTCAGCACCAGTCCGGGTGTGATGCCCGGGTAGTCGACCTCGTGGATTCGGCCGAGACGAAATCGGTGTCCGCTGCAAAATCTTCGAACCGTGGACAACGATCGCGACAGGAGGGACGGCATGACCCACAACGGTTGGGCGGGGCTTCGGTTGGTCAAGAGATCGATCTCGGTCTCGGGCAGGACAGTGGAGTCGATGGCGGGCTCGGTCTCCAAGACAGAGTCCGCCCCACCTTGACCGAAGACCTCCGCTCGTCCCCGGATTACCAGGCCTGCGTTTTCCAGCGCGCGGATGGCCGCCTGACGTGATTCTCCTCTGACAGACGGTACCTGGATCTGTTCGCCGCCGAGACTCCGGCTGACTCGAACAATACTCCCGGTCTTGACATGGAAACCGGGCAAAGGGTTCTGCGCGGCCAACAAACCTGGCGCCACCGTGGTGCTGAAGACCCCGGCCTCGTTATATTCGACGACCAAGCCGAGGTCATGGGCCTGTTGTTCGGCATCCTGGTCCGACAGACCGCGCAGTTCAGGGACCGACACTGTTCCCATGTGGACGGTGTATACCAGTGAGAACCACCCGGTGACTCCGGCCGTCAGGAGAAAGAAGCCCGCAATGATTAATCGTCCGATCATCGGCGTGAATCTAGCACGGAGCGAGGCGTCGGCCATCAATTGTCTCTTCGTCTCAGCCGAGCGAGAACATGCGGTAGACGCTTTCGGGCAGGATCTTGACGATGTCATTGAACAGAACGACCACCATCAACAGAATCAACGCCACAAACCCAACTTCCAGAATACGCTCCTTGACCTTGATGGAGAGGTCCCGCCGCATGACGCTTTCGAACGCGAGAATCGTCAGATGTCCTCCGTCGAGAACCGGGATGGGGAGCAGGTTGAAGATCCCCAGTTGGAGGGAAATGACCCCCATTAACCAGATCAGAGAGTGGATCCCGGCCTTGGCTGCCTCTCCGGAGATCCGTGCGATGTCGATCGGTCCGGAAACCTGACGCAGGGACGCTTTTCGGGTGAACAACCTGCCGAGGACTCGAAAAGTCTCCCGCGTCATGCGTCGGCATTCGGTCACGGCTGCGCCGACGGCCGCCACAGGTCCCAGTTGCTGGAGTTCTGAGGGAAAGATCATCGCGATACCGATCTTGCCCTCCCCACCCTCATTTCGTGGGGTTATTGTCAACGATCGGTGTGTGCCGCCGTGATCGACCACCACATCGAGTTCTTCTCCCGGCCGTGGGCTGATCAGTCGGATCAGGTCGTAGAACTGCTCGACGGGCTGTCCGTCAATTGAGAGGATGACATCCCCGGGCTCGATGCCGGCCTTTTGGGCAGGAGCGCCGGGAACCAGACGAACGACCTTCGCCCCCAGGGGCGGCAGGATGCCCGAGTAGCCGAAACCGTACCGTGTGATCTTCTCCGGCGTCAGGGCGATGTCGAAGGTTGCATCGCCCCGAAGGACCTTGAGGTGAACCTCCCGGCCGCCGGCCGAGAGGATCGATCCTTCCAGATCCTGCCAGGTTTCCATCGTCTGACCGTCGATCGACCGCACCAGGTCGCCGACCTCGATCCCCGCCGCCGTACCGGGGGAGTCGGGCTCGACCCACCCGACGACCGGCGCCTCGGCCCGGTAGGTCGGAATCTCAACGCCGATCAGAAAGGCGCCTGCAACGAAGATCACGGCTGCGATGACGTTGGTAATCGGCCCACCGAAGAGAATCAGGCCTCTCTTCCAACGTGCCAGCAGTTCGGGTTCCGAATCGGCGCCGTCGGTCGTTAAATCGGTTTCGTCCGGACCCAGTCCGACGATCCGAACATAGCCCCCGAAAGGAATCAAACTGAGGCGGAAATCGGTTCCGCCGCGCTCGAAGCCCCAAAGGCGCTTGCCGAAGCCGACCGAAAACACCTCTACCGGCGCTCCAACCAGGCGTGCCATCAGGAAGTGGCCGGCCTCGTGGATGACTATGAGCGCACCGAGGACAAAGAAGAATGCAAGAATACTGACAATCATTCACGACTCCAAAGGGTTGACCCCGTGGCCAACCTACCGACCTCGGTTTCGCCGGATCCAATCCGCCGTGTCACCGGGCCATCAGAGCATTATAACAATTTGAGCGCTCGGGGTATTCGTTTTTGTTCTTCGGGTCTATCGTTTCAGCATTTTGAGGTCAGGAACTCTTCTGAAAGATGCCGGGCTTCGTTGTCGGCAGCCAGCGCCTGCTCGAGGTCGGTCAGGGGGCGATTTCGGGGCGCCCACCGGTCCATTACCCCCTCCACGGTCGAGGAAATGTTGGTAAAGGCGCAGGCGCCCTTGAGAAATGCGGCGACGGCCACCTCGTTGGCTGCGTTCATCACCGCCGGCATTTCGCCCCCAGCCTCCAGGGCCTGTCGCGCCAGCCGGAGGGCCGGGAAACGTACCGGGTCAGGCGCCTCGAAGGTCAGTTGTCCCACAGCCGCAAGGTCCAGGGCGGGCAGGGGCGAGGTCAGACGGTCAGGCCAGGCCAGGGCGTACATGATCGGGAAACGCATGTCGTTGACCGACAGCTGGGCCATTTGCGTGCCGTCGACGTATTCAACCAGGGAATGGACCAGGCTTTGAGGGTGGACCAGGACGTCAATCGCCTCCGAAGGCATTCCAAAGAGGTGGTGGGCCTCGATGATCTCGAGCCCTTTGTTCATCATTGTTGCCGAATCAACGGTGATCTTGGGCCCCATCTTCCAGGTCGGGTGGTTCAGGGTCTCCTCGAGAGTCGCCCGGCTGATTTTCTCGACCGACCACGTCCGGAAGGGTCCGCCTGAAGCCGTCAGGATCAGTCGTTTGACCCGGTCTTCGGGGCCGACCCGAAGGGCCTGGTGGATGGCGTTATGCTCGCTGTCAACCGGCAGAATGTCGATGCCGGCTTCCCTGGCAGCCGCCATCACTACATCCCCGGCGACCACCAGGGTCTCCTTGTTTGCCAGGGCGACGCTCCTGCCCGCCCTGATCGCGGCCAGGGTCGGCGCCAGGCCGACCGACCCGACCAAGGCCGCGACGACGGTGTCCGCCCCCTCGGCGCAGGCAACTTCTTCGAGACCGTTGGGGCCCCAGCTGAAGTGCGTCCCGGGGAATTCTCCTGCCAGCGCGGCCGCATCCTCCCGGTGACGGACCGCCACCACAGATGGCCGGTGGGCGGCAATTTGCGGGCGCAGGACCTCCAGGTTGGTCCCCGCGGCGAGTGCCTCGATGCGATAGCGGTCGGGGAAGGCCTCGACGACGGACAGGGTTGAGGTCCCGATTGAACCCGTGCAGCCGAGCACGGAAAGTCTTTTCACGGCACCAATTCCATCGCAACCAGGTAGAGGAGGACCAGGGGTGCCGAGAAGAGCAGGCTGTCCGTCCGGTCCAACAGTCCGCCGTGACCGGGAATCAGGGACGAGGAGTCCTTGACGCCGGTGTCCCTCTTGAACAGCGATACGACGAGGTCCCCGATCGGTGCAGTCACCGAGAGAACGGCGGCGATGCCGAGAATATGGGGCCAACCGAAAGGCAGCGGCGCGAGCACATGAAAAGCGACGGCGCCTCCGAAGGTCGCAACAATTCCTCCCGCCAAGCCTTCCCAGGTCTTTTTGGGTGACAGGGTCGGCGTCATATGGTGGCGCCCGAGGTTTTTTCCGACGTAATAGGCGCCTGAGTCCCCGATCCAGATGGCCAAGAGAAAGAGGAGCAGAAGCCGGATACCGGTGGTGTCGTCAAATGGCAGAGTGCGCAGCCAGATGAAGCAGGCGCCGGTGATGCCCAGGTAGAGGATGCCGAAGACGTCGACTGCCGTCCCCGCCAGAGCCCCCTCGGGCGCCCTGGGGTGTGCCAGGTGGAAGGCGGGCGCCGCGACGACGACGACGGCGACGGCGACCGCCAAGCCGGCCGGTCCTCGGAGGAGGGCGGCCGCCAGCAAGCCCGCCAGGGCGACGACCGGC
>DAOWGJ010000392.1 GCA_030637505.1 Holophagae bacterium | reverse complement strand
TACGGCGGCTGCGGCGCCAAACTTTCCAAGGGCCTATTGGAGAAGATCCTGTGCGGGCTGCCCCGCCTGGAGTCCGACGATTTGATCGTCGGGATCGAAAACGCCGACGACGCCGGGGTAGTAAGAATCAGAGACGATATCGGCCTGATTCACACGACTGATTTCTTTCCACCCATGGTGGACGACCCCTTTGCCTTCGGCCGGATCGCGGCCGTCAATGCCCTGTCCGACGTTTACGCAATGGGGGGCGTGCCTCTGGCCGGCATGAATCTGGTCAGTTTTCCCCTGGACACGTACGGCCACGAAACACTCAAGGAAATCCTCAGGGGTGGGCTGTCCGCTCTGGAGGAGGCCGGCGCAGTTCTGGCCGGCGGCCACACCATCGAGGGCCAGGAGCTTCTCTACGGGCTGGCCGTCACCGGCACGGTCCATCCCCAGAGGATCTGGCGGAACGGCGGCGCCCAACCAGGGGACGTTCTGGTTTTGACCAAGCCCCTGGGCACGGGCCTGGTGACGACAGCCGCCAAGGGCGACGAGGCCTCGGACGCAGCCATGAGTACGGCCGTCCGGTGGATGAGCACCCTCAATCGTTCGACTGCCGAAGCTCTGTCATCTCTGGACCCTCACGCCGTCACTGACGTCACAGGATTCGGCCTCGCCGGCCATGCTGCCGAAATGGCGGATGCGTCCGGCATGGAAATTGTCCTGTCTCTGATCGATCTTCCCGCCATGCCCGGGGCGCTGGAGGCGGCCGCTTCGGGCTTCGTGCCGGCGGGCGCGGGCAAAAACCGAGAAAGCCTCGAGGCCGTCTTGAGCTTCGCCCCTGGTGTGGACAGCCTGAGGGTCGATCTGGCCCTGGACCCCCAGACCTCCGGCGGTCTGCTGGCCGCTCTCGCGCGGGACGCGGCCGCCACCCTGTGTCGGCGCGTCAGTTCGGCCGTCATAGTCGGTAGAGTAATCGAGGGAACCCCAGGCAGGGTCCGGCTGGAGTGAAAACCTGCTGAAAGCAGGGAAATACGTGCATTTCCAGCCCTTCCGTGTTAGAATCCCCGCCCGAATTGTATGATGGGAGGGTTCAATACCCGATGGCCGATCTCTACCAGTTACGTAACACCCCAGAAGAAGCGCTCGACTGCCTTTACATTCTGCAATGCACAGGCAGCGATCCACTGAGTAAGCTCGAAATTCCGACCAAGGAAAAACGGGCACTGAGACAGAAGGCGAAAGCCCTCGGACCTCGCGGAGAGTCCGGCGAGCTGATCTCCGGCGAATGTCCGATCGATATGGCCCACCGCATCACATTTGTCGGTATCGGCGAAGAGTGTGAGTTGAGCCAATCCAAGCTGCGGAAGGTTCTTCATCGAGTGATGCGCCAGGCCACCAAGAACCGCGAGTACCAGATTGGGCTTGCCATTCCCGTCCGGGTTCACGGCATGACCGAGGCGGAGTCGCGGCTGTTTGCTCTCCGCGAGGCGGCGGTGGCGGACTACACCTTCGACAACTTCAAATCGAAGAAGAATGAATTCGACAAAATCGACGGCGTTCACATCATCCCCTTCTCCGGCGAAACCGAAAAGGAACTTGACGAACGCCTGCAGGCGACTCGCATGTTTCGGACCTCGGTCTACCTCGCCCGCGACCTCTCCAACCGGCCCGCCAACGACCTGACGCCTGAGGCTCTGGCCTCGGCGGCCAAGGAAATGGCCGAGGAAGTCGGCGGTCTCCGCGTAACGATTCTTGGACTGAAAGAACTCCAGAAGGAAAAGTGCGGCGGCATTTTGGCCGTCAGCCAGGGCAGCGTTGAAGAACCCAGAATGATCGTCATCGAACACCGTCCGAAGAAGCCCAAGAAATCGGTCGTCCTGGTCGGCAAAGGGGTCACCTTCGACTCCGGCGGCATTTCGATCAAACCGTCTGCGGGAATGGGCTGGATGAAGTACGACATGGCCGGTGCTGCCACCGTCATGGGCGTCATGCGGACCGTCGCGGAACTCGAGCTGCCGATCAAGGTCGTCGGCCTGATCCCGACCGCCGAGAACATGCCCTCGGGCACTGCGATCAAACCGGGCGACATCATCACCCTGGCCAGCGGAAAAACCGTCGAGGTCGACAATACCGATGCCGAAGGCCGGCTTCTTCTCGGCGATGCCTTGCACTATTCTGCGAGGTTCAACCCCGACATCGTACTGGACTTCGCAACCCTGACCGGCGCCTGTGTGGTCGCTCTGGGCCACGAATGCGCAGGACTGATGGGCAACGACCGTGAGTTGCAGGACCGCCTTGTAAAAATCGGTGACACTGTTGGTGAGCGGGTCTGGCCCATGCCGCTGTACGACGAGTACTTCTCCTATCTCAAGAGCGAGTGGGCGGACATGAAAAACGCGGGAAGCCGCTGGGGCGGCGCGGTCACAGCGGGCGCATTCCTGAAACAGCACATCCCCGAAAAGGTCGCCTGGGCGCACTTTGATATCGCCGGTGTCGGCTACCTTGAGGACGAGCACAACGGACAGCCCAAAGGCGGGACCGGCTTCGGCGTTGTCCTGGTCTCGACCTTCCTGCAGAATCTCTTGAAGTAGGTACGACAACGAAGAGGACACGAAAAAGCCGCCTGTGAGGCGGCTTTTTTTTCACCGGGAGCATGATGAAGAAAGGGAATGGAAAAGACCGCGTGGTCAGACTGGGGGACATTGAAGTCTCGCCTCCGGTCGTATTGGCCCCGATGGCCGGAATCACCAACTACCCCTTTCGGGCTTTGTGCCGGCGCTACGGCGCGGGATTGTTTATCTCTGAGATGATCACCGCTCGTCCCCTGGTCGAGGGCCGCGAAAAAACCGTCAGGCTGGCGACCTTTGGCCCTGACGAGTCACCCCGGAGCCTGCAGCTCTACGGTGTCGATCCCCACTACGTCGGACTTGCCGTCAAACGGCTGGTCTCAGAGTTGGGCGTAGACCACATCGACCTCAACTTCGGCTGCCCGGTGCGCAAGGTGACCCGTAAAGGGGGCGGGGCAGCCCTCCCGGCCCACCCCAATCTCCTGAGATCCATCATTCGGGCCGCCGTCGAAAATGCAGGCCCGGTTCCCGTCACGATCAAGTTCCGTATCGGCATCAACAACGAGATCGAGACATATGTCGAAAGCGGCATTATCGCCGAAGAGGAAGGGTGTTCCGCGGTAACACTTCACGCACGAACCGCCGCTCAACTCTACGACGGAACGGCTCGTTGGGAGGCGATTGCAAACCTCAAGCGTTCCCTATCAATTCCGGTTATCGGCAATGGCGATATTTGGGCTGCAGAAGATGCAGTTCGAATGCTCGATCAAACCGGCTGCGATGGAGTCGCCATCGGCCGGGGTTGCCTGGGACGTCCGTGGCTCTTCCGTGATCTCGCTGAGGTCCTTGCCGGTCGTCCTGTACCGGCCCAACCGGATTTCGGTCAGGTCGCCGACATCATGCTCGAGCACGCATCGATGTTGGCCCGGTGGTTCGATGAGCCGTTCGCCATGCGTTCCTTCAGAAAACACAGCGGCTGGTACACCCGGGGATTTCGCGGCGGTGCGGCATTGAGAAACCGCTTGATGCAGGTGACTACGATGGAGGGCCTCCGAGAAGCCTTGAAAGACATCGACCGCGGTCAGCCCTTTCCGGAGCGTGCTCATCTGATTCGAAGAGGCAAGAAGGGGGGCACCCAAAAAGTCGTTCTCCCCGAGGGCTTCCTGGAGAATCGGTGGGACCCGACTCCCCTCGACGCCGCGGCCGAATGCGATGTGTCAGGCGGCTGAAAGCCAGGGAGCAGCCCGCAGACCGTACCCCGCACTTCTCAGTCGAAATGTTCGACATCCTCAGGAATCGACACCCATCCATGTGCCCTGACTTCGTAGACGGAAACCGTTGGCGACGGGAAGTCCCGGTCCGCAAACGCCCCGACGGGCACAGCAATTTGACTGGAATCTTCATCGCTTTCGTAATACACCGTCGATCCACAGGAAGGACAGAAGTAGAAATTGATGGAATCGCCGCTGTCGGCGATTCGAATGTACTGGTTGGAATGGCCTTCGACGGTGACGGCGTCCCTTAGAAATCGTGCCTGCGCGCCGAAAACACTGCCGGTACGGCGCTGGCAGGCATAACAGTGGCACATAGAGATCCGAATGGGCTCGTCCTCAGTGACCAGAGTCAATTGTCCGCAGCTACAGGCAGCCTGTCGTGTCGTCATTGTTCTCCACCTTTCGAAACCAGATTTTGCTTTCAGGATTCTACAGCAGCGTGGAGATTGATCGGCTGGGCCTCATTTCAATTCAGAACCGTGACCTTCGGCCTACGACAGGAATCCTTCCATCTAACCCGACCTTCTCACCAGTGATCTGCTGCGGCACGAAATACGCAGACGCCCATTCTGGGAATGAAATTGTCCCAGAACGGGTCCCTATCTTCGGCGTTTTCTTGAAATCGCTCGATCAAGCCCACGCTGGTCGCTTCGCGACCTCCACGGCCTCGCCGTGATCGCCCGTCGGGCGATGCGCGATGTCCCTACGTACGGTCAGGTACGCCTCACTTGCTCATTCTGCGAAAACGCCAAATCTCACCACGTCTTCCGAGCCTCGCGACGAAAACCGGTGAGAAGGTCGGGCTAACTCTCTATGCCGTCCAGGTCAAGACGGCCTTGCCGAAGACTTCCCCGGCGGCCATCATGCGGTGGGCTTCAGCCGCCTCGGCCATCGGCATTTCGAGGCCTACGACCGGACGCACCCTGCACTCCTCCATCGCGGGGCCGAATTCCTCAATCAGACTTCCCAGCAGGCCTGCCTTCTGACCTGTACTGCGGCTCCGAAGAGTCGATCCAATCAGAGTCTGCCGTCTGCTGAGCAATCGGCCAAGATCGATCACAGTCCTTGATCCACCCATCAACCCGATGATGCACCATCGTCCGTCAAGTGCCAGCAGGTGCTGATGGATCTCGAAGTATGAGCCTCCTATACAATCAAGAATGACGTTCGGGCCAAGACCCTCGGTCCAATCCCGAACCCGATCGGGCCAGGTACTCTCTTTGTAATCGAAGGCGGCATCGGCCCCTGCCTCGAAACACCGGGCACATCGTTCCGGCCCGCCTGCAGTCACACCAACCTTGGCGCCTTGGTGTCGGATCAACTGAATTGCTGCAGTCCCAACTCCCCCGCTTCCCCCGTGCACCAAAATCCTTTCGTCCTGCCTCATCGAGGCCAAGATCCCAAGATTGAGCCAGGCAGTGGCATAGACCTCCGGAAAGGCAGCGGCCTCGACCATCGTCCACGAAGATGGAACCGCCATCACAGACCCCTGATCGACAGCGACCCTTTGGGCGTAACCGCCTCCCGCCAACAATGCCATCACCTGATCGCCGACATCGAAACCCTTGACATCGGATCCAATTGCGGCGACCCGGCCGGAGCATTCCAGTCCCAGAATCGGTGATACCCCGGGCGGAGGAGGATAGAGTCCCTGCCGCTGAAGAAGGTCGGCCCGGTTGACCCCGGCCGCTTCGACCTCGATGAGCACGTCTCCGGTCCCGGGTTGTGGGTCAGCCACCTCGGCCGGCCGAAGCACCTCCGGCCCTCCCGGCCCGTCACACACGATCGCCAACATCACCAGCAATCCCCCATTTCGAGTATCCAGTATCGAGTATCTCTACGGGATGTCACGCCATTCAAACTCCGCCCCCTGCCCATTGAGAGCTACCCGCAGCATTTCACTCCGGGTGACGACGCCGACAGGGATACCGTCCGGCGCTCCTGCCTCGACCGCCGTGTGCGCCACCATCTTGTCGTTGTTCTCAGCCGACAAGTGCAGTCCGACGACGGCCTTGAGAGCCGAAGACGCCACCGCCTCGATCGCCTCCTGTGTCTGGTGGTTGGCCAGATGGCCGTGGCGAGAGGCGATGCGCTGCTTCAAGGGCCACGGATACGGTCCATGGCGCAGGAGGTCGGAATCGTGATTGGCCTCGACCAACAGCAGATCGATACCATCAAAACGCTGCTGCAGGGCCGTCGTGAACACACCGGTGTCGGTGCAATAACCCAACCGACGATCCCCATCACCGAAGATGAAAGCAACCGGTTCTGCAGCGTCATGAGAGGTTGCCACCGGTGTCACCTCGATGCCGCCGATGGCCCACGCCCGGCCGGGTGTGATCTCGCCCCCACCCCCGCAGCGCACCTTGACCCGGGACCAGGTGCCCGCGGTCATCCACACCGGCACATCGAACTGCCTGACAAGGACGTCGAGCCCCCTGACGTGGTCGCCATGTTCATGCGTGATGACAATTGCATCCAATTCGTTGGCTGAAATCCCGAAGACAGCGAGCCGCCGGCAGATTTGGAGCCTCGAGACGCCGGCATCAATCAGGATCGTCGTGCCGCCGGCCCGAATCAGAGCACAGTTTCCGGACGAGCCCGAAGCGAGGACCAGGACTTCCATCACGCCCTCCCGGTGGAGCCGAAGCCACCCTCTGCCCTGTCGGTTTCGGACAGCGCCTCGACCTCGGAGTAGGTGGCCCTGTTGACCGGCGCAAAGACCAGCTGGGCCACCCGGTCGCCACGTTCGACGACCACGACCTCCGATCCCAGGTTGACCATCAGCACTTTGACCTCACCCCGATAATCGGAGTCTATCGTGCCGGGCGCGTTGACCACCGTCAGGCCCTGGCGCCACGCCAACCCAGACCGAGGCCGCACCTGGATCTCCCACCCCAGAGGGATCTCGAAGATCAGTCCAGTCGCCACCGCCGCCCGTTGTCCCGGCTCGATCGTCAGCGGGCCTTCTTCGGCACAACGAACATCCGCCCCTGCGGCGCCGTCAGTCGCATACGACGGCAACTCGATGTCGGCGCCATGAGGCAGTCTAAGAATACGAACTTCGACGGGAAAAAGCCTTTGATCAACCACGGGGAGATCATACACGGAACAGAGGCCGGGGCAGCAAGTGGCGTCAGGTTCAGGGGGCAGAGGCCGGTGCAGTTTCAGCGTCAGATGGCCGGGGCAGCCTCAGCGTCCGATGACAGGGTTAGCGGCCGCAAGGCGCGACCGGGAGCGCCCCTCCCGGACGGGACGTGCCGTTCATGCCTTTCTCTCTGCGCAGACCTCCCGATGACATTGAAGTTGCGGGAAAAGGCATGAGTGGCAATCCACGGCGGCACTCTCAGAAATCGAGTCTCGGCTGACGCCGTAGGCCGCCGAGGTCATTTCCCGGAGGGGCGATTTCTTCCCGATTTCTGTTACGTGGTCCCTCCGGTAAATGCACCGAGCGGGGGCGCGCGTCAGCGCGCTCCCGAAGGCCGGGGTTGAAAAACAGAGGCAGGGACAGATAACAGCGAACCGCGACCGGAATCTGCGGTCGGGACCGGTCTGCGGATTCCAGCCCCGGCCTTCTGGCACACCCTTCGGGCGCACCAGCGTCATCTTTTCTGCGAGCCCGCAGCGAAGTGTCAGACGCAAAAAGCTCGCGGGCTCGCAGAAAAGACGAGCGGCGGCCTACGGCATTGGCCGAGATGCGGCCGCTGGGGCGCTCCCCGGGGATTGCCACCCTATGCATTGTTCGCAACTATTCGTCAGGCTGATGTTTACCTTTGGAACAATGCAAAGAGTGGCACGTCCCGTTGGAGGTATTGCGCGCTCTTGGGTTTGATCGGCGGCGCCGGCTTTGACCCGCGTCCCCGCTTCCCAGCTTCCCAGCTTCCTAGCGTGCCAGCTTCCCAGCTTCCCAGCTTCCTTCCGGTCCGCAGATGGCGCTGGCCATGATCTCCGGTTTCAAAATCATCCTGGCCACTTCCCGCACCTGCTCGGGTGTTATCGAACAGATCTCTTTGACGACACTGTCGATGTCGAATCGGCGCCCACGCTCCAGGACCTCGGCAACGTCGAGCGATGCCGTTCCCGCAGCAGTCTCCGCCTCCATCTGAAGACCCCGGACCATGCCCTGAACCGCCACCTCGACCTCCCGGTCGGAGATGTCGGACGGCAGTCGGAAGATCTCCTCCTCGACTATCGCCCATGCCGTCGAAAACCGATCGGGCGAGCAGGCCCAACCCACTTCGAGCATTCCTCCGACCGAGCGAAGCAGAATGTCGCTCCAGACGTCGTAGGTCAGACCTTCGTCTTCCCGCAACCGTTGGAAGAGGCGGCTGGAGTGACCCGAGCCCAGGATTCTACTGACCACCGCAACGACCGGCGCCTGGGGGTCGCGGATCGAGACCGCCGGAAAGGCCTGCCGAACATGGACCTGGTCGGCCGCACCACGGTCCAGCCGAAGGCGTCCCCCAACCCACGTCGGCTCCTCGAGGGAAGGCCGATGAACCCCGGGTCCCAGCGGCAGACCCTTGAGCTCCCGGGCGACATGGTCGAGATCGACATCTCCCACGACGGCCAGGAGCAAACCCCCCTGGCGCAGCAGACGATCCCGGTGGTGGGTCTCCAACTCCCGTGGGCCGAGGTTCTCCAGGGTCTCCGGTGTACCAATGATCGGAGTCGCAAGGGGATGGTCTCCCCAGGCGGCCTTCAAAATGGCCTCACCCACGCGCTCGGCGGGGTCATCGTGCATCAGCTCGAGTTCGGCCAAGGCAATTTGCCGCTCGAGATTGACGTCCTCTTCGGCAAAAGAAGGCTCGAGGGCAGCGTCTCTGAGTATCCCGAGCGCCTCGGGCAAGGCATCAGAGGTTGTCTGTACGGCGAGACCCATCGTCTCACTGGAGGTCCAAGCATCCACCTCGCCGCCCAATCGATCCATCAATTCGGCCAGGCTCCTGCGATCTCGACCCCCACACCGTCTCAGGGTCAGGTGTTCTACCAGATGGGTTGCCCCAGCCAACGCCAACGGGTCATGGGCCGCCCCATGAGCGAACCACACGCCTATTGAAACGGTCTTCCTTCCGGGCCGTCGATGCACGAGTACAGAGTCAAAATCAGTCGACCACATGGCCGCGGAGGGTACCACAGGGACCATCGAGGACAAGTCTCCAGTGTATTTCTCGACCAAAACCAATTAGAATCCCGACCGTACCCATTGTCGGGGTCGGGCTGTTGATTCCAAGCCCCGCACACATCAACCAGAGGAGACATCATGAGAAAAGCAATCACCCTGACCTGCGTCGCGCTGACCATCCTGGCCATGGCCGGAAACGCCTCCGCAACCGTCAAACCCGACACACGCGTCCGCGCGGAAATACCGGAGCAGTACACCTGGGACCTCAGCGCAATCTACCCCAACTGGGAAGCATGGGAAAAAGACCTGGTCGTGCTTCAGGACCTGATGGACCTCTACCAGGGTTTCAAGGGCACGCTGGCCGAAGGGCCCGACCGTATCCTGGCTGCTTCGAAACTCTCGGACGAGATGGGCCAACTGGCATACAAGGTCTACCGGTACCCTGCCCTGCAACAGCAACAAGACACCAGTGACAATACCATCCAGGCCCGATTGGGTCAGGTGCAGGTCACCTTCGTCAAGTTCAACCAGGCGACCGCATGGTTCACACCGGAACTTCTGGCCATTCCGGAAGAGACGATGCAGCAGTGGCTCGACGAGACAGCGGAATTGGCGCCCTACCGGTTTGGCCTTGAAGAGACCTACCGCCAACAGACGCACGTCTTGGACGAAGCCGGAGAGCAGTTGATGGCCTACTCGGGAGGATTCACCAGCACCCCCGGCGACACCTACAACAGTCTGGCCAACGCCGACGTACAGTTCCCCGACTTCAGTCATTCGAACGGCGACCAATTGACTGCAAGTCATGCAATCTACAACTCCGGCATTCGGTCCTACCGCAACCAGGCTGACCGCGAGGCGGTCTTCAAGGCGCACTTCACGGTCTGGGACGACTTTGCCAACACCTACGCCTCGATCTACAACAGCATTCTCCAGCGTGACTGGTTCCAGGCTCAGGCCCGGTCCTACGATTCAACGGTTGAAGGCGCCCTGGACGGCAACAACATCCCGGTGGCCGTGCTGGAGAATCTGATTGAGACCGCCAAAGCCGGCGCCGAGCCGCTGCAGCGCTACAACCGGATCCGCAAGGAGTTCCTGGGGCTCGAGCGCTACCGCTACTTCGACAGCTACATCCCACTGTTTCAGGTTGACTGGCCATTCCACTACGACGATGCTCAACCGATGGTGGTGGCTGCCGTGGCCCATTTCGGCTCCGAATACCAGGATACGGTGCAGCGGGCGCTCAACGAGCGTTGGATCGACGTCTACGAAAACGAGGGCAAAAGGGCCGGCGCCTTTTCGGCCGGCGTCTACGGTGTGCACCCCTACATGCTGCTCAACTATGCGGACACGATGAACGACGCATTCACCCTGGCACACGAGATGGGCCATACGATGCACACGGTGCTCTCCGCAGAGAACCAGCCCTTCGCCACCTCGAGCTACACGATCTTCGTCGCCGAGGTCGCTTCGATGACCAACGAGGCCTTCTTCCTCGACCGTCTCTTGGCAACGACCAAGGACCCCAAACGGCGCATCGCATTGCTGGAGCACGCGATCGGCGACATCGCCCAGGGCTTCTATCGCCAGACGATGTTCGCCGACTACGAACTCAAGGCCCACCGCGCCGTTCAGCAGGGGCAGCCGATTACCTCCGAGTTGCTGCAAACGCTCTACCTGGAGAGCCTCAACGATTTCTTCGGCGACAGCCTGGACGACCAGGAGTGGTACAAGAACACATGGGCCCGGGTCTCGCACTTCTACAACTCGCCCTACTACGTCTACCAGTACGCCACCTCCAAGGCCGCCGCGAGCCTCTTCCACCAACAGATGACGACCGGCACAGAAGCCGAGCGGCAGGCTGTCGTCGACCGATACCTCGACCTGCTCAAATCGGGGGGCGACGACCACCCGATGGAGCAGCTCAAGAAGGCCGGCGTCGACTTCACGACACCTGCCCCGATCGAAGCGATGGTGGCGACGATGGACCGCCTCGTCACCCAGCTCGAGGAGGAACTCAAGGCGAAGTCCGCCTCCTGACCCGCCGATTTTTCGAGACACCAACGCCCTCTCCCGGTCCTCCGTGAGAGGGCGTTGTGTCGGCCTGGAGCACCACGGTGGGTCTTGCCCCCTGGTCATGACCGGAGTCAGTGCGTTGGACAGCACGGTTCACTTCTGGTAAGAATGGTCCATCGAAAAAGAGAATGAATCTCTGAAATTTTCCAGGAGGTTGTTATGGTTTCGTTGAGCGCCCTTTGGCTTCCCATCGTCCTTGCGGCAGTCGCCGTATTCGTCGTCAGCTCAATCATTCACATGGTTTTCAAGTACCACAACAAGGAGTACAGAAAGCTCCCGAACGAAGATGGTCTCATGGAGGCGATTCACGCAGAGAACGTCACTCCGGGCTTCTACTCCTTCCCCCACCTCGCCAGCGCCAAGGATATGGGTTCAGAGGAGATGCAGGCGAAGTTCAAAAGGGGACCGGTCGGCGTGATGAATATCCAGCCCAACGGCCCGCCCTCGATGGGAAAGCTCCTGGGGATGTGGTTCGCCTACAGCCTTCTGGTCGGTTTTTTCGCGGCGTACCTGGCCGGTCGAACCCTTGGCCCGGGGACTTCGTATTTGACAGTCTTCCGCGTCGTCGGCGCCTCGAGCTTCATGGCCTACAGCTTCGCTCATCTCTCCGATGCCATCTGGAAACAGAAACCCTGGAGCATGTCCCTCAAACACGTATTCGACGGCCTGATCTATGGGCTGGTGACTGCAGGCGTCTTCGGCTGGCTGTGGCCATAAGGCTGTCAGCTATCAGTTATCAGCTATCAGCTGTTAGCCCTGTAGCGTCACCGTTTTGACGGCTTTCCTCTGCGCCTTTATCCTCCACCGGCTCTTCCGTGCCACCATGTTTCCATGAACGACGCTGATCCACCAATCCGGCTGGGGATTTCCTCCTGTCTCCTCGGGCACGAGGTCCGCTACGACGGCGGCCACAAACGGAATCGAAACATCCTCGAGGATCTTTCCCCGTTGGTCGAATGGGTTCCCGTCTGCCCGGAGGTCGAGATTGGACTCGGCGTCCCCCGCCCAACCATCCAGTTGGAAGTAGGCTCCACCAGCCCCCGTCTGATCATGCCCAGCACTGGTAACGATCTGACTGAACAGATGAATGCCTACACCCGAGAAAAGGTCAGGGAACTTCAGACCCTTGGACTTGACGGCTTCGTCTTCAAGAGCAAGTCCCCCAGTTGCGGCATGGAACACGTCAAAGTCTTCAACAAGGGAGGGGTTGCGGAGGAAATCGGCGTCGGCGCCTTCGCCAGGATTCTGATGGAAATGTGGCCCGATCTGCCGATCGAAGATGAGGAGCGCCTCGCCGACCCGGAACTTCGCAAACGGTTCGTCGAACAGGTCTCGAACACCTGTCGCCGCCGGACGCAGCGCACGGAATAGCCTGTTCATCACCCTCCAGGCACCCCCCACGCTTGGCGAAATCCGCTAACCCGAGCCCGGCGACCGCCCTGCATCTGAAAGAAAAAAGAAAACAAAAAACGCGGAGACGCAGAGTTCAGGGGACTCTCGGTGCAGAGGGATACCGCAAGCGCCAGATTTATTCGTCAAAGGGAATGAAAATTAGCCTCATCCATACCTATCCCCTTGAATCAGGTTGACGGTATTGAGTGGCGGTTGGGGGCTGCACATCCGCGCGCCCTGAAGGACGCGCCTACACTGAACTCTCTGAACCATAATGACTTCGAATCTGTAGGCGGGTCCTTCAGGGCCCG
>DAOWGJ010000336.1 GCA_030637505.1 Holophagae bacterium | reverse complement strand
CTACTTCAAGGAGGAGCAACGAAGCCAGCGGTGTGGAGGGCCGTCAGGAGATGGTAGGAATCTCGGGCGCACTACACTAGCAGCATAAAATTCTATCGTTATTGCGTCCCGGCGTCCCAATTCCCTGGCATCCCAGCGTCCACGCTCTGAGACGCGATATAATGGTTTCAATGCCCGTTTTTGTATATGGCGACGGCGAAACGACCCGCAGGGTGCCTCTTCGAGGCGGGTTAACGGTGGGGCGCTCCGGCGACAACGACATTGTCTTGCGTGATTTTTCGGTCTCACGGCAGCATGCCGAAGTTGATGAAGTTGACGGCATCTTCAAAATCAGGGACAAGAACAGCACCAACGGCGTCAAGGTCAACGACACCTTCGTCACCGTGGCTAACATCAGCCCCGGTGATCTGGTGACCATCGGGAACTTCGAACTGGAGGTCTGCGACCCGGCGGCCGACAGCACCAGCATATCCTCGGCGACCTTCCTCCGGCCGCTGTCGGAGTTCAATAACGATTTCGGGCTCGAGGGAGAACCTTCGAGCATTCAGCCGGGTGTCGAAGAGGGAGAGCGGGGGAGGGTCTTCATGATCCTCGCCCAGGTGGCCAAGACCCTGATTCAGGTCGAGGACTTGGCGCCCGTTCTGGGCAAGGTGATGGACGTCGTCTTCGAACACCTGAAGGTTGACCGCGGCTTCATCGTTCTTTTCGACGAGGCGGGTGGGCCGCGCCTCGAGTTGTTCCGGGCCCGAGAACTCGACGAGGGCGGGACCCCCGAGGTGCCGATCTCACGGACCATCCTCGACATGGTCGCCGGTCAAAAGGTCGCCATCCTGACCCATGACGCTCAGGCGGACCAGAGGTTCGAGAGCGGGCAGAGTATCCGAATCCACCAGATCCGATCGGCGATGTGTACCCCCTTGTGGCACCGTGAGCGGGTCATCGGCGTCATTTACGTCGATTCCCCGCTGCACGTTGGGTCATTTTCGGCGACCGACCTCGACCTCTTGACCGCGCTGGGCCACTATGCTGCGGTCGCGATAGAGAGGGCGCAACTCAACGAGAGGATCCGCGCGGAGCAGGCTGTCCGCGACCGGTTGGTTCGATACCACTCTCCAGCCGTGATTGAAGCCGTCTTGGCCAGGCCGGAGCGCGAGGAGCAGGGAGTTACCCTGCGAGAGACGTCAATCCTGTTTGCCGATATCGTCGGATTCACCGCAAGGTGTGAGGCCTCCCCACCGGAGGAGATTGCCGCCTTCCTCAACCAATTTTTCTCCCTTGCGGCTGACGCCGTCTTCGAGTTTGGTGGCACGTTGGACAAGTTCATCGGTGATGCCGTCATGGCCTTCTGGGGGGCGCCGCTGCCGCAAGACGACCACGCTGAACGGGCGGTGCGCAGCGCCTTATTGCTGATGGAGGGGTTGGAGGGCTGGAACGCCGAGCGCAAGGCGGCCGGGGAGGACCCGGTCGAGGTTCGCGTGGCCATTCACTCCGGCCCCGTCGTCGTCGGCGATATCGGCTCCGCCACCCGCGTCGACTACACCGTGCTGGGAAACACGGTCAACGTCGCAGCTCGGCTCGAAGAATTCGTAGCCAAACCCGGGCAGATTGTCATCGGTGAGACCACCCAGGAAGCCATCACTCATGCCTTCGAAACCGAGCATCTCGGGGACATGCCGCTCAAGGGGCTCTCGCGCAAGATTGCCGTCTTCCGGGTTATCCCCGAGGGGGCCGCCAAATGAACCTGGACCGGTTGGTGTTTGTCACCTCCAATTTGGACAAGCTGCGGGAGGCCGAGGCAGTACTCGGCATTCAATTGGCCCACCGAGCCTTGGATCTCGACGAGATTCAGTCGCTGAGTCTCGAGGCCGTCGTCCGTCACAAGGCCGAGAGCGCGCGGGCCAGGATCGAGGGTCCGGTCCTGGTCGAGGATACGGCGTTGGAACTGGAGGGCATGGACGGTTTTCCCGGGCCGCTGATCCGGTGGCTGTTGGCCTCTGTCGGGCCGGACGGTATCTGCAAGCTGGCAGATGCCTTCGCCGAGCGGAACGCCGTTGTCCGGTGTATGGCCTGTGCCGCCGACGGGTCAGACGAATTGATCGGTCTGGGTGTCGTCGAGGGGCGGATCGCAACCAGACCTCGAGGCGACAGAGGCTTCGGTTGGGATAGCATTTTCATCCCTTCAGGCGGCGAGGGCAAGACCTACGCCGAAATGGAAACGCTCGAGAAAAACCGAATCTCCCACCGGCGCCTGGCCCTCGAAGATCTCCGAAGTGCGTTGGGGTAGGCCAGGCACAGGTGGATTCAACGGCCCCGGCCCGAAGGGCCCCATGCAATTCGTTGGACGAATTGCTCGTGCTAATCTCCGCCCGTGCGTGACGAACTACGATCGAAGAGGGGCGCTGAGATCCGTGGCATGTTCGGCCGAATCGCCCACCGTTATGATCTGCTCAACCAGGTTTTGTCCCTGGGGCAGGATCGTGGTTGGCGGCGGCTCCTGGCCCGAAGAGTGGCGGCAGCTGAGCCCCGGCTGACCCTGGACGTCTGCACCGGCACCGGTGACGTCGCCCTGGGCTTCGATCCGGATTCCGAGACTGTCGGCACCGACTTCTGTCTGCCGATGCTGACTCGGGCCCGGCGCAAGGCCCTCGATCGGAACCAATCCTTGCCCCTGTTTGCCGGAGACGCCTTGATGCTGCCGTTGGCTGAAGAGTGTGTCGATGTCGTCACCGTCGCATTCGGCATCCGCAATTTTGAAAACCTGGAGCGAGGACTCGAGGAACTGATTCGAGTGCTGCGACCGGGCGGCATGTTGTTGATCTTGGAGTTTTCCAGGCCCTCCGGTGTGTTCGGCCCCCTGATGCGGGGATGGGTCCGCGCCGTTCCGCCTCGCGTCGGACGGTGGCTTTCCGGTGACTCCGAGGCCTACAGCTACCTGCCCCAGTCGGTCAGCGAGTTTCCCGAGGGCGGGCGCATGGTGGGCCTCCTGGAGTCGGTCGGCTTGGAAGAGGTTTCTGCGCGGCCCGTCACCGGAGGCGTCGCCACGGTCTACCAGGGAGTCAGGAGTGCCAATGGATGACAGCAAACTCTTGAAGGGCAGTACCGTCGCCGCCGCCATCCGGGAGGATGTTGCCGCGGATGTTGCCGCCCTTGTTCGTGTGGGGACCCTTCCACGGCTGGATGTCGTGTTGGTCGGGGAGGATCCGGCCTCCAAGGTCTACGTCGGGTCCAAGGCCAAAACCTGCGACGAATTGGGCATGTTGTCGAAAACCCACATTTTGCCGGCCGAGACCCCACAGGCGCAGTTGGAAGAGCTGATCGAAGAACTCAACTCCGACGACGCGGTCGACGGCATCCTGGTCCAACTGCCGCTGCCGGGAGAACTCGACGCCCACCAGGTACTCGAATTGATCGACCCACGTAAGGACGTCGATGGCTTCCACACCTCGAACGTCGGCCTCCTGCAGCAGAACCGCCCGAGGTTGGTCCCCTGCACCCCAGCCGGTGTCATGGAGATGCTGCGGCGAGAAAACATCGACATCAAAGGTGCGAGAGCCGTCGTCGTCGGCCGTTCGGACATCGTCGGCAAGCCGATGGCCATGCTCTTGCTCCATGCCCATGCGACCGTCACAGTCTGTCATTCCAGAACCCAAGATTTGGCCGCCGTAACCCGAGAAGCCGACATTCTGATCGCTGCCGTTGGTGTTCTCGGTCTGATTGGCGCCGATCACGTCCAAAACGGCGCCGTTGTCATCGACGTCGGCATGCACCGGGTCACCGACCGGGCGACAGTCGAACGGCTGTACTCCCATAACCCGAAGAAAATGGCAGCTTTCGAAAGACGCGGCGCCGTGCTTTCGGGCGACGTCGATTTTGAGGCCGTCGCCCCCAAGGCCGGCCGGATCACGCCGGTTCCCGGTGGCGTCGGCCCTCTGACCATTGCCATGTTGATGGCCAACACCGTGCGCGCGGCCCGGCTGCGACGGGGGGAACAAGAACAAAAATGAACCGCACAGACGCGAAGAGCGCAAAGGGAACGCAAAGAGAGCAGCCACAATGAGGGAAGGCAGATGAGCTGCTGGGGCTGTATTCTGGAGCGTAAATTTGGCTGAGGTATCCATGATTGATCGAGCCTTTTCCGTTGGGTTGACCGGAGGTCTGGCGTCGGGCAAGTCCACGGTCGCCGAGCTGCTTCGGGGGCGCGGCGTACCCGTCCTCGATGCCGATGCCGTTGTGCACGATCTCTATGAGGCCGGGGGGGAGGGGGTCGCCCTGGTGGCGGATCTCTTTGGGGACGGACTGCTCAAGCCCGACCGGTCGGTCGATCGTGCGGCCCTTGCCGCCCGTGTACTCGGTGACGCCGAGGCACTCGAACGCCTCAATCGGGCGATCCACCCGGTGGTCCGGGACGAGATCGGCCGGTGGTTGGAGTCGGTCGATCAGCCCATAGCCGTCGTCGAGGCCGCTCTGCTGGTCGAAACCGGCTCGTGGGAGACCTACGATCTGCTGGTGGTCGTCTGGTGTAGGCGTGACCAGCAGCTCGAGCGCGCTCTGGCCCGTGGAGTCACTGAACTTCGAGCTCGAGCCCTGCTCGGCGCCCAGGCGGCGATTGACAAGAAGACCGCCCTGGCCGACGTCGTTGTTGACAACAGCGGCGCGCCCGAGCAGCTCGAGGCCGAAGTCGGCCGCGCCTGGGCGGAGGTTGTGGAGCGCTGCGGGCGAACAGCAGTTAGCGAGTAGCCGGGGCCTCTAGACCGAAGCGGTTGAAGCGTCCAAACGGGCGTGCCGTCTTTGACTTTGTCCTG
>DAOWGJ010000054.1 GCA_030637505.1 Holophagae bacterium | reverse complement strand
TCCGCAGCCGCCAGAGCGACCACCGAACACCCTCGTCATCGGCGTCCTCGCCGACATCCAAAACTGGAATCCCTACCTGACGGAAACGAAATTCAGCGAGGACCTCCTGGCCTTGGTCTACCCATCGTTGGCCGTCGAAATGCCGGACTACCGCGATCATCCGCCGACCTTCGCCCCCGCCCTCGCCCAGAGTTGGGACTTTTCTGAGAATGGTCTCCAGCTGACGTTTCAACTTCGACAGGATTTGATCTGGAGTGACGGTGAGCCGGTGACTGCCGACGATGTGGTCTTCACCTGGCAGGCGCAGACCTCTGAGGAGGTCGGTTGGTACGGCGCCTACACCAAAGACTTCATCGAGTCCGTCGAGAAAATCGACAGCCACACTGTCAGGTTCAGCTTCTCACAGATGTACCCCTACCGGTTGATGGACGCCAACGAGGGCCTGGTACTCCCGTCCCACGTTTGGGGGGAAATTCCCTTCTCGGACTGGCATTCGACCGACTGGCTTCCTCAGGTCGTCGGCGCCGGGCCGTTCGTGCCGGCAGGCCACGTACCCCAGCAGGACATTACTCTGGCCGCCAATACCAACTACCGACTGGGCGCGTCGGCAAAGATCAGCCGCGTCGTCTGGCGCATCGTGCCCGATCAGTTGAGCCTGATGACTCAGCTCCTGGCCGGGGAGTTCGATTTCGTCAGCAGCCTCGCGCCCGAGGAAGCCCAAAGAATCGAGACAAACCCGAACCTCCGGTTGGTGGACATTCCCCACCGCGGCTACACCCACATTTGCTGGAACACCACCCTACCGGAATTGGCCGACCCCCGCGTCAGGCGGGCGCTGGGTTTGGCGATCGATCGACAGACGATCATCGACACGGTCTACCGCAGCTTTGCCCAACCGTCGATCGGGCCGGTCCTTTCGAGCATGTGGGCCTTTGACGACACACTCGAGCCTCTGCCTTACGATCCTCAATCCGCATCCCGGCTGTTGGCCGATGCCGGCTGGCACGACACCGACGGCGACGGCACGCTGGATAAGGACGGCCGGCCTCTGACCTTTGAGCTGCTGACCAACGCCGAAAACCACATGAGGCAGGACATCTGTTTGTTGGTTGCACGGGACCTTCGGGCCATCGGCATCGACGCGACCCCCCGGACTGTCGAATGGGGCACCTTTCTCAGCCGTCTGCGAGAAGGGGACTTCGACGGGGCGGTCAATCGATGGGTCGAACCCACCCAAATCGATCTGGAGGATGTCTGGCACACGATCCCGGAGGGCGTCGAGAGTTCGAATTACGGGCGGTATTCCAATCTGGAGGTCGACCGTTTGATCGAAGAAGTGACCGAGATACGAGACATCGACCTCCAGAAAGAAATGTACAGTCAAATCCAGCAGCTGATCGTCGATGATCAGCCCTACACCTTCCTGGTCGAGGGTCGAAAACTCAGGGCCATCAGCACGCGGGTTCGAGGATCGATTCAGAACGACGCCACACCCTATTTCAACCTCGAGGCCTGGGAACTGCCTTGACGAAGACCATCCTCAGACGCCTGGCTCTCCTCCCGCTGCTGTTGTGGCTGGTGGCGACCGTGACATTCGCCGTCGTCCAGGCGGCGCCGGGCACTTATGCCGACACAATCGACAATCCCCGGCTGACGCCCGCCGCCCGGGTGCACATCAAGGCCCTTTACGGGCTCGACCAGGGGGCCGGCGATCAGTACGTCCAGTGGCTGGGGGCGCTTGGCCGGGGCGATCTCGGGCGCTCCTTTCTCTTCAAACAACCGGTGGCCGATGTCATTGCCACCGCCCTTCCCGCCACGATTCTCTTGGCTGGGACCGCCCTGGCGATGGATCTGATCCTTGGAGTCCTGCTGGCCCTGATCTCAGCCCGGCGCCCGGGCGGCTGGGTTGACCGGATTTTGACCATCGGGTCTCTGGGGATCTACGGCCTGCCGTCCTTCTGGCTCGCCGGCTTGGCGATCCTGATCTTCTCACTGACTCTGGGTTGGCTTCCCGCCTCGCACATGGCCTCGGTCGGCGCCGAACGATGGGCCCTCGGCGCCCGCTGGTTGGACCTCATTCGGCACCTTCTGTTGCCTGCATCGATCCTCGGGATCGTCGGCGCCGCGGCGACTGCCAGGTACCTCCGTGCCTCACTGTTGGAGGTCCGAAAATCACACCACATCCTCGCCGCCCGGGCCCGCGGACTGTCCGAGAGCCGCATCCTCTGGGCTCACACTCTGAGACCGGCCCTGGGACCTTTGGTGACTCTGATCGGCCTGTCCCTTCCTGTGCTGGTTTCCGGATCAGTGGTCATCGAGACAATATTTTCCTGGCCGGGAATGGGACGGGTCATGTGGCAGGCCGCCGTCGCCAGGGATATCCCCGTTGTGATGGGATGCACTCTGATAGGCGCCGTCGCCGTGATCCTCGGTTCCCTTGTAGCCGATATTCTGTATGCCTGGGCCGATCCCAGGGTGAGACCCCAATGATCGCCGCCCACCGACTTCCCCGACGGCTGATCGCAGGCGCAACCGGTCTCCTGGCCATCTGCTGCGCGATCATTCTGGGGCCACATTTCCTCGGGCCCGGACCGCCTTCGGACCCCGCCCACAGCGCGTTGGCGCCACCCGGAACCATGTTGAGGGTCCTCGAACTCGACGACGGGCGCACGCTGGTATCACCATCGGTCACAGCCGAAGGCGATCTCTTGATCGTCGATGGTCCCTATTCCCGAGAGGAAATCCCGGAGGCCTTGGTGTTCTCCAGCCGCATGGTCCGGTCCTGGCTGGGCACCGACCGCTACGGCAGGGATATCCTTCGCCTGATGCTCGTGGGAGGCCGTCTCTCCCTGATGATTGCCGGCCTGGGCGCCCTGGTCTCGCTGATCGTGGGGCTGGCCGTCGGCATGGGCGCCGCAACAGGGGGCCGTTGGATCGACACCCTGCTGATGCGGGGCGTCGACGCACTGATGGCCTTCCCTACTCTCCTGCTTCTGATTCTCTGCGCCGCCGTTCTGGATCCGGGACCCGCCACTTTGGTCGTACTGCTGGGACTGACCTCGTGGATGGGTCTCGCCCGGCTGGTCAGAGGCCAGGTCCTGTCCGTTCGAGAGCGCCAATTCGTTATGGCGGCTCGAGTTGCCGGAACCCCCTGGTACAGAGTCTGGTCCTGGCATTTCCTGCCCGAGATCCGCGGACCGGTGGCCCAGGATGTCGCCCTCCGGCTCGGGGATTTGGTACTCGCGGAAGCGACCCTGTCCTACCTGGGGCTCGGCCTGCCTCCGACCACGCCCACCTGGGGCCTCCTGGTCAGCGAGGGCCACCGGGTGATGATGGACGCCTGGTGGCCGGCCACCATCCCCGGCCTGGCCATCGCCTTCCTTGTCATCTGTTTCGCGCTGATCGGTGATGGCATTCAGGAGTTGTGAGAAACCCTGAAACTGGAAACTGGACTCCTTTTTCAATCGCGCCATATCCGCGCCTCCCCGGCCCCTGTTCCCGGCGATGCCACAGCCACGGACAACGCGAAGATTGGCAATCCTCGGGGAGCGCCTTGGTGACCGAATCTCCGGGGTATTGTAGGCTACCGACGTAATTTCCCGGAGGGGCGTTCCGCCTTCCGATCCGAGAAATGCTACATATCAGCCTGCCGCTTCTTTCGTCTCTGCTCTGCCCGGCAGAGCTTTGCAAAATGCCGCTCTCGGTTCCTGGAAAGGCGTGCCTTTGAGGCATCGTGGCGAATTTCGTGTATCTCGGCCTCGCGGCGGAGCTTGTGGTATGAGGCGAGACGTGACGATGGCAGTTCTCCGGCAGCCACAGCTTCAACAACTGCACACGCCGGCTCTCCCGAATGGGTGCAGTCGCCAAAACGACAGGCCTCGGCGAAGCCTTCAATATCTGCAAAGGCCGCGTCAACGGCCTCTGCATTGAGCCAAAGGCCGAGCTCTCGGACTCCTGGGGTGTCGATCAGGCACGCGCCGGAGGGGAGCCGAATCAACTCCGACCGGGTCGTCGTGTGACGGCCTTTGTCGTCACCCGCCCTCACCGTGCCTGTGGCCAAATGGTCCTCTCCCAACAGGGCGTTCACCAGCGTCGACTTGCCCACACCTGAAGGACCAATCAACACCGAAGTGGAGCCGGGGCCCAGACGCGCGGAAAGGCTCTCGAGACCGTCGCCGGCTGTGGCGCTGATGAAGAAGCTCTCTACAAAGGGCGCCGCCTCTGCGACGACGGCGGTGACGCGTTCGTGATCTTGGCAGAGATCCGCCTTGCTGAGGACAACGATCGGCGTGCCTCCACCTCCGTAGGCAAGGGCAACACCTCGCTCAATGCGGCGCTGGTTGGGTCCACGATCCAGTCCATCGACGACCAGAACGAAATCCACGTTTGCTGCTACCACCTGGGCCCGTTCTGCGGCCCCGCTGCGACGACGCGTCAGGGCGCTCTTCCTGGGCAGAATGCCCCGAATGACTGAGGTGCCCTGGCTGCGGTCGACCGCGACCCAGTCGCCGGTTGTGATCGGCGCCGCCTCGCCGGAAGGATCGAGAAAGCCGGCGGCCTTGGCACGGAGAGGTCCATCCGCACTGATCAATCGAAATTCGCCGCGATCGCTGCGCACGACTCGCGCCTGCTCCAGGTCCCTGGATAAAAAACTGTTGAACTGGGCCTCGAGGAAATCGTTCCAACCGTAAGAAATGAGATTCATTGTTCTGCTCCTGAGATGCAACGGGCACGCGATCAAAAATCGCACCGCGTGCCGGGGTCCTTTGATAGGGCTCCGGGTCGCGTCATGGGTAGGTGATCTCCGAGTCCAGTGGGTCTCACCGGTAGGCGCCGCCTTGGTAGGCGGCGGGGGATCACCCCTCAGGCAACAGTCTCTGCGGTCAAAAACAACATACGGGCGGGAGAATAGCAGGAGTTCTGCGGGTTGAAAAGGTCGGTCTCACCATATCCGCCGCCTCATCGGCCTGAAGGGGCAGGTCCCCGTGCCT
>DAOWGJ010000396.1 GCA_030637505.1 Holophagae bacterium | reverse complement strand
GTGTCCATCAGCTCGTCGAACTCCGCTGCGCCGTTGGCGAAATTGAGCCAGACGGCCAGAAGCTGCCGGTCGAACTGGACCCGAATGTCACCATTGGAGTTGGCCGGGTGCAGAGTGTCTTTCGCATCCGCAATCGAGTCGGCATCGGTGAGCTCGGAAAATACCGAGCTCATGTGATTGACCATCGCGAGATAACAGAGGAGTTCGTCCTCCGTGAAGAACTTGATCTTGCGGAACTGGTTGTACCAGTAGCCTGCAGAGCGCAAGATGCCTGCGTTCCCGGCGATGAACACGTCGGTGGTGTCCGAAGATGTTCCCAGATCGTCATCAAGAGCGGCGAACGTGACCTGGTAGAGACAGGCGGCCGCAAAAGCGTGGACCTGGATATCCGTCACGTCGCGAGGTTGAATGCTTGGGCTCGGGTACGGATCGGGAATGGGCGGATTGACGAGATATGTGGTTGTCACATCCGGAGTACCGTCACCCCAACTCCAGGTGAGATCGAGATCGTCCGAGCCCGGATCCGTCGACCGCCCGGTAAAGGTTATATCGTCGCCGGCGTGGGCAATGAATGCATCTTCGGCGCACCCCTCAACGATGTTGGTTTCGTCGATTTCCGCTGTGGGGTCGACGTTGTCGATGATCAGGTCGATCACTACACAGGTGGTGTCGTCATCGTCATGACCACACACCTCAGCAGCGAACGTTCCGTTGTCACCGTAGATGTGGCTCGCAGTGAAGGTGAAGACCGCGTCCGGGCGGTCGTTCTCGGATCCGGTCGGAACCATCGGTCCGCCCACCGAGCCGTCGCCCCAGTCGATCTCGGCCCAGAGAAAGTCGAGCCATCCGGGGTCGGTCAGTGTTACGGAGACGGTGACCTCGGTGTTCTCGTCCACCGGCGAGTCGGACACGGCGACCACCGAAGGCGGCACGTTTGTTACGGTGACGAGGCTCCCGTCGGAATCCGCCAAACCGCCGTCGTTCGTGACCTTGAGGCGAACCGGGTAGACACCGTCCTGACCGACGTGGGGCCCCACGGGGTCAAACGGCGGCGTCGCACCGGTCGCGTCGTCATAGAGCCCGTCGTCATCGTAGTCCCATTCGTAAGAAACGATGGAGCCCGTCGGGTCGGATGAGCCGGTCCCGTCGAGAACTACATCGGTTCCTTCCGGCGTTTCGTACGGACCGTCAGCATCAGCCACGGGCGGTGGCCCGAGCTCGACCCTCCAGACCCCGCGGCCCCGGGTTCCGATGTACATGTTGATTCCGCCCGCGGAGACCGACTCATGATCGAAGTACGCATACCACGGTCTGGGCAGGTGCGGAGGCGAGCCCGAAGGCCCCCCGGCATCGATGGGGTCCGTGACCAGAACCCACGAAGGGCCGCCGTCCGTGCTGAGGAATACACCCGAATCCCAACCACCGGCGGCGATGATGTCGGAATCGTCGGCGTCGAAGGCAAGGAGACTCGGCTGGGCGTACCCGTCACCACCGAACCGGCCGAGGGTCGTCCGGTACATGAAGGCGCCGTCGCCTTCCATTAGATTGTCGAGCTCCGGCAGGGAAAACCACGTGATGCCGCCGTTCTCGGACATCACCATGGCGGGCGTGTCGCCATTCCTGTTGTTGGCCGCGATCAGACGGTTCGGGTTTGTGGGGTCGACATCGAACTGGCTGATGTCGCCTGCCGGAAGGTTGACCTGTGTCCACGCGTCCGTCGGGTCAGTGCCGACAAAACGCCACAGCAGATCGTGGCCGTTCAATCCACACTCTCCCGACTGGACGTAGAACGTCGGCACCCCCCCGGAAACGGACGTCTTCACCGCACAGGCGCGGGTGGTCGAGCCCGCAGTTGGAGGTTCGGTCGCATCCCCGAGCTCGGTCCAGACGATCGGGCTGGCAGAGACGTTGGCTGTGACGAAGATGCCACCATCGCCGCCGTTCGCCGTTGGACATCCCGACTGCCCGGGCGTGCAGTCCGAGGTGATGACCACGTACTCCCCAGCGCCGAAGGTGTCAATGATATCCGGGTGCCGGAATCCCGGCAAAAGGCCGCTGGTGGGATAGGTGTTCACCTCCGGGCCGCTCGTAAGACCGGGCGCGCCGAGTCGCAGCTGATTGGCCCTCGGTCCCCAACAGCACCGTGTGTAGAGAGCTCTGCCGGAATCGGCGGCAAAGTCAAAACTGTCGTTGGGATCGCGGTTGATCCACGAAGGGAGAGCCGCCCCGCCGGTTGCAGTCCCGAAAGTGCCGTTGTCCTGAACGCCGAAGTAGAGGTACTCCAGGCTCTGACCGGCCGCGTCGGCCCCGGCCATTGCCCAGAGCCAGAGGCCGTGGGGCGTCGTGTTGGGTTGTTCCCAGAACGGGTCGTGGCAGTCGGGGCTCGTGGACTTGGTGTTCCAATAGACGCCGCCGTCCGACGAGAAGAGCCGGGGGCAGGAATCGACCGTGTCCTCGGAGTCAAACTGAATGTCGCCGACGTCGTCATGTCCGCCCTGGGATCTGGTGAACGGACCGAACCACCCTGCCGGAGGTGGACTGGCGGGCGGCCCGGTGACCGCCTGCGGGCAGCGCTGCCCGCCGCCCGTTGGGTTGCTGACGCACTCTCCGCGATAGAGGTGGACGTCGCCGAACCAAAGGTCAAAACGCTGGTCCGAACCGCTGTCCGACCTTTTGTTGGTGGACACGAACGGGATCCTTCCCTGGCGCCTGGAGTCTGGGGTTCCGAGGTTGGTCCAGCTTCCGCCGCCGTCATCCGACTCGTAGACATTCGCACCGACCGTGACGAAGAGAACGTCGAACTCGTCAGGCGAAACCGCGATGGAACAGACGCCCCCGGGCAGGTCCGGAGACGGCGCGCTCCAGGTGGCGCCGCCGTCATCCGATCTCTGGTGGCCCTGGTTCCCACAGACGTCGATGAAGCCCGGATAGAGGAAACCACCCCTGTGGACCACCACGTCGTAAACCAGGCCGGCGCCGGTGCCTGGGTCGGTGTCGACAAACTGCCAGGTATCACCGCTGTCATCACTGATCGCGAGGCCGCAGTTGGTGCCGATGTAGACCTCCCACGCACGTTCAGGATCAATGGAAATACCGTACGCCGTAAGCTCGGCGGGTGCGGCCGCGAGCGCACAGAAACCGCCGGGCGGAGTCGCCGTCGCCGGGTGGTTCCATGTGGCGCCCGCGTTGGTGCTCAAATTGATGCCGCTCACACTGGCGGTCTTGCCGTCGTGGAACGATGTGGCGTAGACCCGGTCCACGTTGTCGGGGTTCACCTCGACGTCCCAGGTGGCCGTCGGGAGGTGTCGATCGAGGCGAATCCAGTTGAGGCCGCCGTCGGCGGACTTGAAGATTCCGCCCCACTCGCTTGCGGCATAAAAGATACTGTCATTGCTGCCGGGTACCTTAGCGAGCCCGTTGACACGACCGCCGGTGGCGCCATTGGGGTCGCCTGCGTCAAGATCCGACCATGACGGGTTGATGTCGGTGAAGATGATCTGGCCGAAGACGGGCTGTGGATTGGCCAACAACACCAGGATGGCGCTGGTGGCGAGGAGGGCAAGGAGCCGTCGTTTCCGGAATGCGGTTATTCTCGAGGTGTTCATGGCATCACCTCCTGCCGGTCCAGCCCATCGACGGGACAGACCGGAGTGATGAATTTGATGGTTTCAGTCGGTACCCAACCATCAGCAACCAGGACCAACGCGCGAGCAAAATGCACGACGGCCGGCTGGAGATTAGGGATCATCGTCGGCGTGGTCAGGTTTTCGGGCCCGGTCATGTCCGGGGCCACGGGACCGTCCTGGAGGAGCTCGAGGGGATACGACTGGGAATCTCCACGTTTGAGGCCTCCTCGGAATACCGTCAGCTCGACGCGGACATCCTTGCTTTCGAGGATCTCAGGCAGGATCGGGTCGTTCGAAGATTCAAAATCACTGATCTCAACACGAAACTCCACCGACGGTAGATGTGCAGGGGGGTCGGGACAGTGGGCTGCTGCAACGAGTACAAGAGCCGAATAGGTCTTTTCGTTCCCGAGAACAGGGAGGGCATTCTCGTCGGCGTGTGCCGGCCAAACCACCGCGCAAACGACGACTGCCAGGACTACGGAGAATAGGAGCAGGCGGGCCAGACTGGACGACGGGGTCGATGGTGAGGCCTCGCAAGCGCCGGTCGGCCCATCTCCTCCCTGGACCGACGACTCCTCCTGAAAGAACTTGATAGACGAACTCAAATCGGACATAAGCACCCCCTGTTTCGCGCAAATGGGTTCGCACGACTACCTCTCGGGACACGACAGGCCAAACGCCGAATGCGCAGCCCTCATTGCTCGGAGGTCGAGCAGTAATTTTTGGAACGCCTGGGTGCAATTTATGTTCAGCCGAAGAAGTTGTCAACAAAAAGAAATCGGAGGTCCACACGGACGACTGCTGTTCTCGAACTGCCTGGCAATAGAGGTACTGAAGGACGGGGCTGCTCCCTTCCGGAAAGCCGTTTCCATCTCACTGAGGAGATAAACTGGGAGGGAATAGGTCACTTTGCGGGCCGTACTTTTACTCATAAGGCATTTCCTTATGTATGAACAGAATGGTGGTTTCCTACGGTTATCAGGTCAACATTGCTGGCTGGAGGTCCTGTCGCGCTTGCCTTGGGCCCATTCCCCACGCGCGAAGCGCATCTGCGATAGGTGGTTGGTTATTGGTCGTCAGTACCGTTGAATTTTCTGTGATGATCGTCAACCAATCACACGCACACCTATCGCACCGGGAACTCGTACAACAACCGAGACACAATCTTGGCGACATCGGCTTCCGACGGATTGGGCTTGCTGAAGGCACCCTCGGCGATTCCCCGCCAGACGAGGCTGCGTTTCTTACTGTCCAGAATGTCGACGATCAGTGTGCCCCTTGTCACCATTCGCGCCGAAGAGAAGCCCCCGCCGCCCCAACCGCCGCCCCAACCCCAGCCGCCGCCCCAACCCCAACCTCCGTGGTAGGGATATCCCCATCCGCTGGAGTAGACGTGCATGCTTTGTTGAAGAGTGATGTGGTAGGTCACCAGGAAATCCGCTTCGCCGGGTTCGGCTGCTTCGAGGCCCTTGAGGCCGAGTTCACCGGTCACTGCGCTTCGGATGCGGGAGGCAACGAAGGCATTTGGGGCAGGAGCGGGAGTGCCGCGATCCGGTCTCTCCGGCAATTCGTACCACGCGAAACTTTGAGCCCGAGAAAAATCAAAGTGGGTGTCCCAGTCCGTCACGTAGCTGACCGACGAACAGCTTCCGAGCAGTACCACCAAGAATCCCACCACAACGATCAAAACCAATTTCTTCATGATCGATTCTCCTTTCCTTGACGCCGGGTGCCGCAAGAGCCCGCACCGTCCACTGTTGGATAATGCAAAAACAATGCCTGGTTTCCAACGACTATTTGCGGACCTGGGGGAAACACCATGGCCACCTGAGAGGACTGATCGTCCCGTGGAGGGGACAGGGGGAGGTGGGCAAGGGTGAAGTTTGAAGAGTAAAGTTTTGAGTTTTGATTGGCGACAGGGAATTGTAGGGGCGGGTCCCCGTGCCCGCCCGGAGTCTGAGGCGAACACTCTATACTCCGCCGATGGCACAAGGCGCACCCCGGAAGACCGATATCCCACAGGAGCGCGCCGGGGCGCTGAGAATCCAGCTCGAACGCTGTCTTGGCCTCTGGCAACTCGACGAACTCGCTCCAAAGATCGAAATGAAACTCAGCACCCGGATGACCCGCACCATCGGCAGTGCCAATCCGGTCAAGAAACGCATTACTCTCGCCGCGTGGCTGTTCGACCAGCCGCAGGCGATCATCGATGAGGTCCTCTGCCATGAAGCCGCCCACCTGGCTGTCCACCATATCCACGGCCCGGGCGTTCGCCCCCATGGGCGAGAGTGGCAGGCCTTGATGCGACGAACGGGTGTGGCCCCGAGGGTCCGAATCCCGTTGCCGAATCCT
>DAOWGJ010000340.1 GCA_030637505.1 Holophagae bacterium | reverse complement strand
GACGATCACACGACCGGTACAGGGAATGCATTTACAGCTGCTGATGTCTCATCGTTGACCGACAAGTGGATGGTCACCCAGCCGATGGTGATCGCTGTCCCGGTCGCCTTCGACCGCTCTGGAAAACCACCAGCTGCTCCTCCCAGACGGAACGTGGTAGATTGGCGCAAATGAGATTCTGAATCAGTTATCAATCATCAGGAGGATCCCCATGAACCGTTTTTCCCGTTGTGTCGTTCTTTCGTTGATCAGTTGTCTGCCTCTCGTCGCCTGCGGCGGTGATTCCGAAACGGCGACTCAGGCCGATCAACCAGCCAGGGCCACGTCCTCAGTTGAGGCCACCATCGACCCGTGTGCGATCTTGACCGCGTATTTGGTCAAAAACACGTTTAACGTCGGTGATGCCGAACTGTCTTTCAGGCCGGGCTCTAGCAAGGCCAATCCCAGCTGCGTTGCCTCCTGGCCGGTGCCCAGTGCCGAGGAGGTCCAGGCTGAAGCCGACCAGGCAATGAAGGACTACATGATGGCCAAGGTGGCCGGAGAGAAAGACCTCGGACCGATGCCCGTTCCCCATCTTCAACATGAGGTTCGTCTGACGTTTGCCGGAAAAGAGTTCAAAGACGCCGCTGCTGCCCAGGCCGGCTATGACGCGCTGATGGTGACCCTCAAAGAAGGCGTCACAGCCGAGGCCGAGTATCAAGGCACCAAGGGGAAGCATACGTTCAAGGTCGAGTACGATCACGAGGTCGAAGGTGTAGGCGAGAGCGCCGCGTGGGCGCCGAAACTCAGACAGCTGAGCTTTGTTTCCGGCCGACAGATCCTTCACCTCCATGTTGACCTTGGAGATCCGGCGGAGAACGAGCGGATGGCCGTCAAGGCTGCCAAAAGTATCTGCTCCGTGCTGTAGTTCTCATCTGTGCCAGGACAGAAACTCCCGACACTATTGCCAGCTTATTCTGACGCTGCCGGCTTTCCAGGACTCTGTTGTCCAACCCCGGCCTTCGGGAGCGCCTTGAGATTTCCGATGACCGATGGACTGCAGTTCGCTCCCGCTCGGTGCATTTCCCGGAGGGGTTTGGCTACAGAATTCGGGAGGAATTCGCCCCTCCGGAAAACGACCTCGGCGGCCTACGGCGTTGGCCGAGACTCGTTTGCTGACGCGCTCGCCGAGCGGTGCCCGGTAAGGCTTTCTTCGCAGCTCCTCCATTGTTGGATGGTCTGCCCGATGAAGATAGCCATACCCGGCACGCGCCGATTGGAGAGTTTACGAAACTTGGTTGATGACCTCGAGGAGTTCGGCAACGACACCCTCTGGGCCGCAGACGACGCTGCCCTCGGCCATGATGTCTGCGCCGCCGTCGATGGCGGCGACCGTGCCGCCGGCCTCCTCGACAAGTAGAGTTCCGCCCGCCAGGTCCCACGGGGCCAGGCGGAACTCGAAAAAACCGTCATAGAGGCCCGCGGCGGTGTAGGCCAGGTCGAGGGCGGCTGACCCGGGGCGTCGAATTGCCTTGCACCGCAAGAAGACCTCGCGGAAGATCGCGAGGTATCGATCAAGGATGTCGTGGGCCTTGAAGGGGAATCCGGTGGCCAGCAGACAGCCGGGCAGGGCCGCCCGGGAACTGACGTTGCACCGCTGCCCGTTCCACCACGCTCAGTGGCCCCTGGCGCCTCGAAAGACGTCGTTTTGCATGGGGTCGAGGACGACTCCGAAGAGCATCTGGTCCTCATAGGCGACTCCGATCGACACCGCAAAATGGGCGAGGCCGTGGACGAAGTTGGTCGTCCCGTCGAGGGGGTCGACGAGCCACGTCGGCCGGGAGGGATCCCGTTGGTGCCAGCCCGCCTCTTCCGAAAGGACGGCATGATCTGGGAACCGCCCTGTGATGGCCTCGAGAATTGCCGTTTCGGACTCGCGATCGGCAATGGTAACCAGGTCATTGCGGGCCTTTTCATCGATCTGGTGGGCCTCGAGAGAGCGAAACCTCGGCAGCAAGGCCTCGGCGCCCAATCGGGCGATCGCCTCGACCTCGTCAAGAAATGTCAGTGGTTCGTGAAATAACAACTGGACCTCCTGAGGTTGACTGGTGTGAGGAGGGGTCATGGGTCAGATGCAATCCGTTTGCGAAAAAACCGAAAGCCGGTATGACGTGATGCTGGATGTCGCGATGCAAACGCTCGAAAACGACCCCGAGCTCAAGCTGTGCGAGGGTCTGCGCCTGATCGAGGCCACCCGAACGGCCGTCGCCAGGCACTCCCCCGCCTTGTTGGATATTTTTGAGAGCCGTGTCCTTCCCAGGATGCGCGAGACGCTGATGCATCGGTTCGGCATGGTGATTTGCCCGGAGTGTGACATTCACTGACCCAAATCGGCAAATTCCGGCAACGCGCGGAGCTGTTCCGGCGTCAATCCGTCTTCGATCTCAACCATCACCTGGTCCTGTTCCCCCAGGCGGAAGTCGTCGATCAGGGCGGCCAGTTGGACACCGACGCCAGGTCGAACTTTCGAAAGGTCCAGCGTCACCGGAGTCGAGAGCAGTTCCCGGCCCTCGATATCCTCGACCCGCACCCGGATCGTCAGGTGGGCGAGGGGCTCAGCGCTCTTGTTGGCGATCCGGAGATCGACGACCAGGCGCGGCAGGCCCTCGGAGTTCTCCACGGTGGTGGCGCCGGTCGGGATGATGTCGTGGGCCCTGCGGATGCGAGCAAGGTGTTGCTCCGGAGTTTCACGGGGGCCGCAGGCGACGAGCATGGGCAGGGCAACCAGGGTCAGCACGAAGAGGCGAGAAAATGTGAAAAAGCGCATGATGTTCCCTTTCGGGGGACAGTGTACGCTATGAGCGCGAACCGGATTGGCAGTATGAGGACCTTTTTGTTCGGGAGGCGATGAGCCAATCCATTCGCCGTTGGGCCCCCTGTCGCCGTCGCTGACGCTGCCCACCGCCCCTGCCCCGGTTTCCTGACGCGGTCGCTGCCCCAGCCGCTGCTTTCCAACCCCGGCCTTCGGGAGCGCATTGAAGTTACGGCTAAGCCCCAGGGCCGCTGATCGCTCCCTCCTCCATGCTATCGTCCAGACAATGACTCAAGGCATTCGCATCGTCTTCTCCGGTCTCGGCAAGCGCTATGACCAGCGGGTGATTTTCCGGGGGATCGAGGGCGTCGCCGAACCTGGCTCGGTGCTGGTGCTCACCGGACCCAACGGTTCGGGCAAGAGCACGCTGGTGTCCATCCTGTGCGGTCTGTTGCGGCCCAGCCGCGGTACGGTTCAGTACCTCGGCGGCCAGGGCGAGGTGGCCCTGTCCCAGTGGCGTATGCATGTGGGTATCGTGGCGCCGGGGATGTCGGTTTATGAAGAGCTGACCGCCCGCGAGAATCTTCTCTTTTTTGTCCGGGTGCGCGGCCTGAAAGTTGATCGTGCGGGCGTTGACCGGTTGATCGAACGGGTGGGGCTCGACCCGGAGCGTACGACTCCGGTCGCAGGCTATTCCACCGGAATGCGGCAGCGCCTCAAGATAGCCCAGGCCATCCTGCACGAACCAGACGTGCTCTTTCTGGACGAACCGGGTTCTAATTTGGATCCAGAGGGCCAGGATTGGCTTGAGGCGCGGGTTGCGGCCTTTGCGGCCGAGGGGAAAACAGTCGTACTGGCCACCAATGATCGACGTGAAATGGAGTGGGGGCGCGAGCGTGTCGAGCTTGTTGGCTGAGGCCCTGGCAGTGGCCGCGAAGGATTTGCGGACCGAGTTCCGCACGCGGGTGGCTTTGAACGCCCTCGGTCTCTTTGCCCTGACTACCCTTGCCGCCGTGTCCTACACCATTGGACCCTACCGGATCAACGAGGCCGACCGGCCCTACCTGCTGTCGGCCCTCCTGTGGATCGTGATCCTCTTCGCCGCGTTGGCCGGCCTCGATCGGATCTTCGTCAAAGAAGAAGAGAGCCACACTGCGCCCCTTCTGAGGCTGTCCGCACGGCCTCATGCCGTGTGGCTGGGCAAGCTGCTGTTCAATCTGGGCCTGCTGGCTGCCTTGATGGTGATCCTCGTGCCCCTCTTTACCGTATTGATGGGGCTGCCGTTGGCCCTGGGCGTTGGGTGGCTGGTAGCGGTGTTGGCCGCGGGTGGCTTTGCGCTGGCCGTTACGACGACAATCGTCGCCGCGATCATCGCGAGGGCCATGACTCGCGGCGCCCTGTTTGCCGTGCTGTCCCTCCCGCTGCTCCTGCCTCTGCTGATCTTTGCCATCCAGGGCACTGCTGGTGTGGCGAGCGGGGAGATCGAGATCGTGCGCCAGAGCCTGCGGGCCATGATTTCCCTCGGGGGCATCATGACCATCGCATCGGCGGCTCTCTTTCCGGTGATCTGGGGAGAGTAGGCTGGGCCATACCTATCCCCTTGAATCAGGTTGACGGTATTGAGTGGCGGTTGGGGGCTGCACATCCGCGCGCCCTGAAGGACGCG
>DAOWGJ010000146.1 GCA_030637505.1 Holophagae bacterium | reverse complement strand
GTGGTTCGCACTTCGAATCTAACAGATGATGCCGACCCCTTGGATCAGTCCATTGAACATGGCTCTACCCCTCCCTCGATGATCAAATCCGGGCCGCAGTCCCGTGCCCGGAGATCTCTCAGCCGTAGGGCGTCGTCCAAGGCACCGACACCCCGGCCCCGGAAAATGCCGGGCGCGTTATCGCCCCCGAGTATCAGGGGACACAGGATGACCATCATTCGTTGCACCAACCCCGCCTCCAAGACTGCCTGATTGAGGGTGGCCCCACCTTCGACCAGGAGATGCTGGATATTCCGGCCTCCCAGAAAGGTCCAGAGGGTTGCGAGATCAACTCTTCCCTCGGCATCGGATCCAACGAACATGACGTCGGCGCCGGTGGCGCGGACGGCGTCAATGCGCTCCTGCGGAGCCTTGCCGGTGGTGGCGATCAGGGTCGGGGACGGCGAGTCCAGGTGGAGAATCGCTGATTCCAATGGCAACCGAAGTGTCGAGTCTACAACCACCCGAACCGGGTCCCGCCCATCCTCGATTCCTCTGGTGGTCAATCTCGGGTCGTCCACAATTGCAGTTTCGACGCCGATCATGATGGCGTCGACGGAGTTTCTCTGCTGGTGAGCCTCGTGCCTGGCGGTCTCACTGGAGATCCACTGCGATTGACCCGTCGCCGTGGCGGTATTTCCGTCGAGGGTCACAGCGGCCTTGAGGGTCGTGAAGGGTCGGCCGGTTGAAATGTGGTGTGCAAATGGAGCGATCAGCCGTTGGCATTCGGTTCCACACAGGCCGAGCTCGACGGTGATGCCTGCTGATTCCAGGTTCCGGGCGCCACCGCCTCGGACGCGAGGGTTCGGATCCTCGCATCCGATGATCACACGGGAGACGCCGGCATCGATCAGGGCCTCGGTGCACGGGGGAGTTCGTCCGTGGTGGGTGCATGGCTCGAGGGTGACAAAGGCAACAGCACCTCTGGCGCGGTCGCCGGCCTGGCACAGGGCGACAATTTCGGCGTGGGGTTCTCCTGCCAGGGCATGAAACCCCTCTCCGACCACACAATCGTCGTGCACCACCACCGCCCCGACCGGAGGATTGGGCGCCGTTCGGCCCTCGCCCCGCCGCGCCAGAGCCAGGGCTCGCTCCATCCAGCGGCGGTCGTCGTCGGACCAGGCAGAAAAGTCCATTGGCGCATCATATCGGAGTCGCCGTCTGACGCATCGGTTGATTCCGAATCTGAAGTGGCCTATTGTGACTCTGGGCGCGCATTGATCCCGATCGGACGATGACGCGAAGCAGCCCAAATTTTTTTTGACGGACTTGATCGGAAGGACAGGTACCGTATGGATAGACCTACCTATGGCCTGATCGGCCGCGGGCGTGTGGCGACCCACATGGCCCATTACCTGCAACTCGAACAGCAGTCCTGTGTCCGGTGGCACAGGAAGGAGACTTCGACTCCGGAGGAGGCTCTGGCCGAGGCTGACGTCATCCTTGCTGCCGTCAACGATGACGCTCTGGAGACATTCTTCGAGTGCCACCCGTTTCACCGGGAGAAAGTCTCGATTCACTTCTCGGGCAGCCGAACCCTCAAGGGCGTTGCCGGCCTCCATCCACTGATGACCTTCGGGCCTGAGCTCTACGATATCGAAACATACCGTTCAATCCCCTTCATCGAGGAAGAGGGAGGCATCAGATTCCACGAGGCCTTTCCGGCCCTGAAAAATCCCACACGGGCCCTCCGGCCTGAGTTGAAACCCCTGTACCACGCGCTGTGCGTACTCGGCGGCAATTTCACGACGCTGCTGTGGTCCAAGGTGTTCGGCGATTTTGAAGACCGCCTTGGACTGCCGCGAGAAATCCTTCTGCCCTACCTCAAACAGGTCTCGATCAACACCGCCGATTCGGGGCAAAACGCACTGACCGGGTCACTGGCCAGGGGAGACCGAGAGACAGTGAGGATTGACCTCGAGGCTCTCGCCGGCGATCCCTTCGAAGGCATATTTCGCGCCTTCATTGATGTCTTCGACAACCAGGAGGCCAAAAGATGATTATTCAGGACTTTCAAGAGAAGAAAAACAACCGGGTCCCAATCTCGATGGTCACCTGCTACGACAGCTGGAGCGCCGCCCTGATTGCCCAGACCGAGATCGACTGCGTTCTGGTCGGCGACTCTCTGGCGATGGTGGTGTACGGACACGACAGCACGATTCCGGTCAGTGTCGGGACCATGGCCGCCCATACCGCCGCAGTTCGACGCGGCATGCCGGAGGGGTTCATCATCGGCGATCTGCCTTTTCTCTCCTGTCGCAAGGGCCTCGAACAGGCCATGGACTCCGTCGGCTCGATCATGAGTGCCGGCGCCAACGCCGTCAAACTTGAGGGCGCAGCGGGAAATGTCGAACTGGTGGCCCATATCGTTGAAAGCGGCGTGCCGGTGATGGGCCACCTTGGTTTGACGCCGCAGTCGGTCCATCAACTCGGTGGCTTCAAGGTGCAGGGTCGTGGCCAGGGGGCCGCCGAAACGTTGAGGAATCAGGCTCTCGAACTGGAAGGGGCCGGATGTTTCGCCCTGGTTCTGGAAGCGATTCCCGCCAAGGTTGCCGCAGAGGTCAGCCGTGCCTTGACCATCCCCACAATCGGTATCGGAGCCGGGCCGGATGTCGACGGTCAGGTACTGGTGCTCCAGGATCTCCTGGGCGTCAACACCTCTTTCAGGCCCAAATTCGTACGAACCTGGATGGACGGATCGACCCTGATTCGGGAGGCCCTCGATGCCTACCATAGGGACGTCACTTCGGGCCAGTTCCCCAACGGCAGGGAGAGTTACAGATGACTCAGGTCATTCGAGAGGTCCCGGAGATGGTCCGTTGGTCCACCGAAACCCTGGGCCAGAATCGCAGCCTGGGGTTCATCCCGACGATGGGCGCCCTTCATGCGGGACACCGAAGCCTGATCGAAAAAGCACGACGGGAGAACGACCGGGTCGCGGTCAGCCTCTTCGTCAATCCTACACAGTACGACGACCCCACCGACCTCGAGGCGTACCCCCGGACCTTCGAGGCCGACATGGAAATGATGCAGAACGCCGGCGTCGACATTCTGTTGTTCCCCGAGTACCGGGATCTCTACCCGGACGACTACCGATACCGGGTCACCGAGTCGCCCGTCAGCGAAGAGCTCGAAGGCGCGCATCGCAACGGCCACTTTGACGGCGTCCTTACAGTGGTTCTCAAGCTGTTGTGCATTGTACGGCCGACACGGGCCTATTTCGGCGAAAAGGACTGGCAACAATACGTGCTGGTTCGGGACATGGCGGCGGCGTTCTTCCTTCAGACTGAGATCGTGCCTTGTCCGGTGATTCGCGAAAGTGACGGTCTCGCCATGAGTTCAAGGAATGTGCATTTGACAGTGGAAGAACGGCGCCTTGCTCCCGAATTCCATCGCATTCTCTCCTGTGGTGAGTCTCCTCAGATTCTGAGGCGCCGGCTTGGCGAACGCGGATTCGAGGTCGAGTACGTCGAGCGCCGGGACGACCGCATCCTCGGAGCGGTTCGAGTTGGGAAAGTGAGGTTGATCGATAATGTCAGTGACTGAGAAAACCCAGGTGAAGCAGGTCAGAATTCTGCTCCAGATCACCGGATCAATCGCCGCATTCAAGGGTGCCTCGTTGGTCTCGATGCTGGTGAACGATGGTTATGAGGTCCAGTGCGTCGCCAGTGGAGGCGGCCTCAAGTTCATCGGGGAGGCGACTCTTGAGGGTTTGACCTCCAAGCCGGTTCTCACCGATATGTTCGAACGCGGCCGCGCGCTGGATCATATCAACCTGGTGGAGTGGGCGGATCTGTTCCTGCTGTATCCGGCGAGTGCCAACCACCTGACGCGGCTGCGGGCCGGACTTGCCGACGATTTGATCGGTGCCCTCTTCCTTGCCAACAATTTCCGCAAGCCCTACTGGATAGGCCCCGCGATGAACAGCCACATGTTCGCCCACCCCGCCGTCACCGAGGCTGTGGACACCCTCCAAGACTGGGGGTGCAGGATCCTCCCGCCTGGTGACGGACGCCTCGCCTGCGGTACCGTCGGCGCCGGCCGCCTGATCGAACCGGAAGAGACTCATGAACTCATCGGGCAGGCCTTCCGATGAGGGTTCTGATGACAGCCGGCGGCACCGAAGAACCGATCGACAGCGTTCGCAGCCTGACCAACACCTCGACCGGCGCGACCGGTGCAGTGCTCGCCCGCACCTTCATCGAAAAAGGCGCCGAGGTCCTGCTGTTGCATGCGGAGAGGGCCTCGATCGGCGAGGTTCCAGCTTGGCGCGAGACCTTTGTGACCTTTGCCGACCTTGAGGCCGCCCTCCACCACCACCTGGCCGACCGGGAGTGGGATGTCATCGTCCACCTGGCTGCAGTGGGCGACTACTCCGTCGATGCCGTCGAGGTGGATGGCGTCGAGATCTCCGTGGAAGACCGGGGCAAGATCGGCACCGGCCACCAGGTCTTGATCCGTCTGACGCCAAACCCGAAGATCATTGACTCGCTCAAGACGTGGTCCCTCAACCCAGACGTCCTTTTGGTCGGCTTCAAACTGACAGACGATGCAGATCCGGCGAAGTGGGAGAAGGCAGTCGAGAAGCTCCTGGAACGAGGACAGGCCGACCTAGTTGTGCACAACGACGTGCGACACATCACGGCAGATCGTCACGCGGCGTCATTTTATGATCGGAAGGGGCTGGTCACGCAGACCAAAAGCAAACGGGAGATGGCAGAGACCCTGTGGGATCTGCTGAATCAAGGAGAGATCGCATGAAATTGTGCCTCGATGTCGGAAATTCACAGATTTACGGTGGCCTGTTCGACGAAAACGGTCTCCGCTCGAGGTTTCGGAAGACCATTGAGCAGGGTGCATCGTCGGATGAACTCGGCCTCTTCCTCAAGCAGGTCCTGCGGGAGAATGGGCACGATCCGGCAAGCGTCTCGGCCATCGGTTTCTGTTCCGTTGTGCCGGATCTCAATCACTCGCTTGCCAGCGCCTGCCGTCGGTATTTCGGCCTTCAGCCCTTTATTCTTCGCCAGGGAGTCAAGACCGGACTCAAGATCCGCTACCGAAATCCGACCGAGGTCGGTGCGGACAGGATCGCGGGCGCCATCGGTGTTGTCGCACGCTACCCCGAGACCGATGTCGTCATCATCGATCTCGGCACGGCGACGACTCTCGAGGTCGTGACCGCCGGGCGTGAATACCTGGGCGGCGCAATCGTTCCCGGTCTCCTGATTTCCATGCGTGCCTTAGAACAGAACACCGCGGGGCTGCCCAAGGTGGAGATCCTCAAACCTGATACGACCTGTGGACGATCGACAGTCGAGAGCATCCAGTCCGGTCTTTTTTGGGGACATCTCGGGATGATTCGGGAGATTCGGGATCGTCTGATCCGCGAATGTTTCAAGGAACGTCCAGCCACGGTTATCGGGACCGGTGGATTTTCCGGGCTGTACAACGATTCGAATCTCTTTGACGTGATTCACGCGGACCTCGCACTCGAGGGTGTGTCTCTCGCCCTGGATCTCAATCAATGTTGATCGAAATGCTCAAATCGAAGATCCATCGTGCCACCGTAACCGGCGCTGATCTCGAATACACCGGTTCGGTCTCGATCGACTCGGCGCTGTGTGAGGCTGTCGGCCTGCGCCAGTACGAGAAGGTCGACGTTCTCGACATCGACAACGGCGCCCGCTTGACGACCTACGTCATCATGGGAGGGCCCGGAGAAGTCTGCCTCAACGGCGCTGCCGCCCGGCTTGTGCACAAGGGAGACCGCGTCATCATCGTCGCCTATGCCCAGCTCGAAGAAGCCGAGGTTGGCGGGTTCAAACCGCTACAGGTCCTGGTTGACCGGAATAACAGGGTTGTTCGTCGTCTGTAGCCCGACCTTCTACCCAGTTTTCGTCGCGAAGCGACCAGCGTGGGCTGGATTGAGAGAAATCAAGAAAACGCTGAAGATCGCTGCGTATTTCGCGTCGCAGCAGATCACTGGTGAGGAGGTCGGGGATGGGAATGTCATCACCATCCCGCTGGAATTGGAGGCTGACCGAGGGCGCAGCGTGCTGCGCAGGATCAGATCATCCCCTCCAACGCCTCGGCAACCAGGCCCTCGAACAGAGTGACCTTGGCGCTGTTGTGCCGGAGGGGTTCCGCTCCTTCGACGGCGGCCTTTGAGGCCTTGGAAATGGTTTCGGCGTCAAGCCTCCGACCGGTGATGATGGCCTCGATCTCACGGGCTCGCCACGGGATCGAAGCCGCACCGGACAAAAAGACTCGGGCCGACTGAACGATATCCCCGTCGAAATCCAGGGCCAGTGCGACTCCGGCCAGGGCGAAATCCCAGGTCTGGCGGGATCTGATCTTCCGATAGGAGGAGCGCAGGCCCGGCGGAGCGGGGGGCAGCAGAATTTCGGTCAGGATTTCGGTGGGCTCGAGAACGGTCTCGCGTTGGGGGTCGACCGACGCGGGCATCAGGAACTGGTCGACGGGCACTGATCGGCTCGAGCCGCCGCCTGAAATCCGGCAGGTGGCGTCCAGGGCCGCCAGGGCGGGGGCCGTGTCCGACGGATGCACCATGTAACAGCCTTCACCGCCGAAGATCGCGTGGTGTTGGTTCTCACCCTCGAAGGCGAAGCAGTGGTCGCCGTTCTTGCGCAGGCAGGGGAAGTCGCCGCGGTAGTACCAGCATCGAGTCTTCTGACAGAGGTTGCCCCCCAGGGTTCCCTGGGACCGCAACTGGGGGCTGGCGACGACCGAGGCCGCTTGGGCCAGGGCTTTGTAGGTCGAACGAATGCCTGGGTGGGCGGCAACTGCCGCGATTGGTGTCATCGCGCCGATGCGCAGGCCGTTTCCGGTTGACTGGCTGATGCTCTTCAGTTCAGCGACGTTGGAGAGCGAGATGACGGTGTCGGTGGTGAATACGCCGTCGTAGAGGCAGCCCAGAAGATCGGTGCCTCCGGCATGGATGCGCCCCGAAGTTTTTTCGAGGAGGTCGAGGGCCGCCTGAAGATCGGTCGGTCGTGCATGAGAGAATCTCGGAAACATCTCACACCTCCTTGGCCTGAGCGGCCTGGGCTTCGAGGAACCGGGCCGGGGTGATGGGCGATTGGGTGATGCGCACGCCTGTCGCATGAAAGACTGCGTTGGCGATGGCGCCGGCTGTCGGAATGGTCACCGGCTCGCCGATGCCCTTGGCGCCGGTGGTGTTGCACTGCTCGTCTTGTGGGTCGATCGCCAGGGAGGTCATCTCCGTCGGCACGTCGAGGGCGGTTGGGATCTTGTAGTCGTGAAAGTTGGCGTTGACCATTTTCCCGGTGTTTTGGTCGAGGATCCGCTCCTCGGTCAGGGCCAGCCCGATGCCCATCGTGATGCCGCCGAAGACCTGGTTGTCATAGGTTAAGCGGTTCATCACGCGGCCGCTGTCGTGGGCGCCGAGGAATCTGAGAATGCGAATTTCCCCGGTTCGCGTATTGACCTCGACTTCGCAGAATTGCGCAGCAAAAGGCGTGATGGCGACCTCGGCCGGGTTAGGCCCGCGATAACCGACGCCCATCACCAGACCACGTCGCTGGAGGCCTTCGAGTTCGGAAATGGGGAAGGCCGCAGCGGGATCGCTCTTGGACACTACAGCGCCGGTG
>DAOWGJ010000107.1 GCA_030637505.1 Holophagae bacterium | reverse complement strand
GCCTACAACAGTTCAAAAAGCGGCCTGCTGGGATTGATGCGTTCTGTCGCCCAGGACGCCGGCCGTTTCGGAGTTACGGCGAACGGGGTTTTGCCGGGCTGGGTACGAACCGAAATGGCCGATCGTTCGGCACGAGCCGAAGCCGAAAAACGTGGCATTACGCCGGAGGAAATCTGGGCGGAACGGGCAGCCCTCTACCCACCGGGAAGAGTGGCTACTCCGGACGAGGTTGCCGAGTTGATAGCGTTTCTCGCCTCGGAAGAATCCAGCGGTGTGAGTGGCGAGTCGATTCGAGTGGCGCTTGGCAGCGTTTGGTGAGTGATTCAAGGGTACCTGTTGACTCAATCGAGCAAAGCGGAAGGGAATCGAGAGAATTCCGACCCACCTTCGACCGACTCATACCGCCATCCAGGGCGGCCTGATTCTGGAGGATTCTCGCATGACTGAACTGACCCACTACACACCCCCGGATGTAGCGCGCTGGACCGGCAGGGTGGACGATCTCGACGATTGGGACGCCTTTCGCTGGCACCAGGTCATCGAATGTCTGGATCTTTCCGCGCCGGCTGGTCAAATCGCCAAACAGACTGATCGAGGATTCTGTCTTCTCGGCTACTGCTGCGATCACGGCGTTGCGCTCAACCTGGGAAGGACCGGCGCCGAGAAGGGACCGGAGGCGATCCGGACCCAGCTCGCCAACTTGCCGGTCAACTTCCCGGAGACTGTTGGTCTTTACGACGGCGGGGACATCCACTGCCGGGACGGTGATTTGCAGAGCTCCCAACAAACACTCTCGGAGGCCGTGGAACGGGTGCTCTCGGCCGGCCTCTTCCCGGTGGTACTGGGAGGCGGCCACGATGTCGCCTTCGGTCACTACCTCGGAATTTCGCAGTACCTCTCAAGGTCGAAGCAACTCGGCATCCTCAACTTCGACGCCCACCTCGACCTGCGGCCGCTGCGACCCGCTGCGACCTCAGGCACGATGTTCACGCAGATCGCCGCCGAGTGTCGAGAACGTGGCACGGACTTCTCGTACTTCTGCATCGGCATCCAGAAGTCGGCCAATACCGTCAGTCTGTTCCGAATGGCCGAGGAACTCGGGGTCGAGACCGTCTTGGCCAAGGACATCAATGACGGCGACCTGGGGCCGGTCAAACAGAAAATCGATTCCTTCCTCGCCGGCAATGATGCCATCTACGTGACGATCTGCGCCGACGTCTTCTCCTCGGCATTCGCCCCAGGCGTCAGCGCCCCGCAACCCTTCGGGCTCCAACCTGAAACCGTGCTGCGGCTGCTCAAGCACGTAACGAACTCGGGAAAGGTCGTGACCTTCGACTTCGCCGAGGTCTCACCGCGGTTTGACAGCGACGACAACACCGCCAAGCTCGCCGCCGTCTTTGTTTACGCTCTGGTCAACACGGTGGCGTCATCGAGGGGTTGAAATCCACGAAGTGGCAGATTTTTCGAACGGCCTCACTGCGCCCACTAACGATGCCGCGGCCGGGCTACGGCACCCGAACCATGGTCATGAAAGGGAGATCCAGACGGGTCTCGGTCTCCGAAAAAGGCACCCATCCTGGCGGGTTCGGCAATGCTTCGAAGAAGCCCTCACCTGCAGTGTAGGAATCACCCACTGGTCCTCTGAAGATCCCGCACTGCCCGGTGGGGTTGTCTAACACGATGGCGAACTGTTCGCCGGCCATCAGGCGAAGACCGCCGCCTCTGACCTGAAAGAACTGGAAGGTGGCGCCGAGATCGGGAATCCGGTGGGCTGGAAATCGCCTCCTGGAAAGCACGTTGGGGCCGGGTTCGCCACCGACCACGTCACGAATTTCGACGATGAGCCGACCCGAGGCACAGACGATAGGCAGCATGACCCCGACCAGTTGACCGTCGACGCCTACTGTCACGGTCTGGGCGAGCCTCTGGTCAGAGAGTCCGCCGATGGCCAGCCCACCGACGGACGAATCAATCACAGCCTGGACCTGGTCGAGCACCGAGGTCTGAGCCTCGGCGACGGGGGCTATGGTCCCCGACACGACAACCAACAGCATCATGAAAATGGTCCTTTTCATCCGGCACCTCCTAGATTTAGATTCAGTCTCTTTCTCTTAAAACTTAGCACCTCCAGCATCAATGTCAAGAAATTCCATCAAAGCACCGGACCGGGATCCGGCATTTCCTCCATGAGGATCACCGCGCCGAGTAGCGGACTTCCCCACCGACGATCGTCGCCACGACGGTGACATCGTCGAGGGCCTCCTCCGGAACCACCAAGAGATCATCCGACAGTACGGTCAGGTCGGCATACTTCCCGACCTTGAGGCTCCCCTTCTGATTCTCTTCAAATACTGCCCAAGCGGCCCCGAGAGTCATGGCCTCGAGGGCCTCCTCACGGGTGAGGCACTGGTCCGGGTAGAACGAGCGCCCGTTCCCCATTTTTCGGGTCACGGCTGAAGAGAACGTCGCCAACGGATCAACCGCCTCGACCGGCGCGTCGGTCCCTGCGGCCAGGACGGCCCCACTCTCCAGCAGGTCACGCCAGACGTAGGCCCCGTCCCCCGACCTCGCATCTCCCAAACGCTGCGGGACCCACGGGCCGTCGGAAGTGCAGTGGGTCGGCTGGATGGAGGCGATCACTGCAAGTTGGGCGAACCGCGGGATGTCATCCGGGCTGAGGTGCTGAGCGTGCTCGATGCGCCACCGAAGGTCTTCGGCTTCGGGGTGGGCTTCGAACTCGGCCTGGTAGATGTCCAGGGTCTCCCGATTGGCACGGTCCCCGATCGCATGGGTGCAGAACTGGTAGCCGTGCTCCATCGCCAGACGCGCAGTCTCGGCCATCGAGTCCAGAGGTTCGGTGTTGAGGCCTGCGCTGCCCGGAAGATCGCTATAGGGCTCGAGCAGCCAGGCTCCGTGGGAACCCAGGGCGCCGTCGATCCAACGCTTGATCGCCCTGACGGTCAGAAAGCCCTCTCCGGCGCCGATGACCCGAACGGCATCGAGATGCGGTTCGATGACATCGTTGGGCTCGTGCAGCATCAGGCTCAACCGAATCTGCAGTTCCCCATCCTCCGCCAGTTCGCGAAAGCGCTCAGCATCCTTCAAGCTGGATCCGGCATCCTGGAATGACGTCAGCCCCATGCTCAGGCACTCCTCAGTTGCCAAGGAAACCTCGCGCCGGAAGAGTTCTTCGGAGTCTTCGCTTTCGATGACATCATAAACCAGTGATTCGGCAGTTTCCCGCAGCACGCCGATCGCCCGTCCCTTGGAGTCCCGAACGATCTCCCCTCCCGGCGGATTGGGGGTGGCCGGCCCGATCCCCGCCAATTCCATCGCCCGAGAGTTGGCCATCGCAGCATGGCCGCTGGCATGAGTCAGCATGACCGGATTGTCCGGCGACACTGCGCTCAGGGCATTGTGAATCGGCAGACCCTCGACAGACCCCTCCGGGGCTTCAGTCCACTTCTCCTGGTGCCAGCCGCGGCCGAGAATCCACTGCCCTTCCGGGGTCTCAGAAGCAGCCTTCGCCACCTGATCGACGATCTCCTTCCAGGTGGCCGCCCCTTGCAATTTGAGCTGCATCTGGGCCTTGCCGACGCCAAGGAAATGAGCATGAGCATCGATGAATCCCGGATATGCCACGGCGCCTTTCAGGTCCAGGACTTCGGTATTCGGACCAATCAAAGGGCGAATTTCGCCCTCGGTTCCCAAGGCGACGATGCCTTGTCCTCTCGCTGCCAGGGCCTCGACGGTTTCGCCAATCGGCTCGAACGTATGGATCGTCCCTCCGAGGATGACAAAGTCGGCGGGTTCGGGCGCCTGGGCACACCCAAGAGCCAGAGAAACCAGAATCAGGGGAATGAATGTCAATCGTCGCATCATTTTCACCTCTGGAACTGAGGATACGCTATCGCCGGCGTGCAAACCCGAGAGCGCCCAATACCCCAAATCGGGACGTGCCGGGTGCGCCCTCTCTTCATCGGGCAGAACTCCCGATCGAGCCGTCGATTCGAAGAAGGGCGACACCGGGCAATCCCCGGCGAGCGCATCAGCGATCGAGTCTCGGCCACCGCCGTAGGCCGCCGAGGTCGTTTTCCGGAGGGGCGGTCCCCTTCCCGATTCGAATAATGCTGCCCCTCCGGAAAATGTGCCGAGCGGGGGCGCCCGGCAGTCGTTGGAGTCCTCGATGACTTTAATGCGCCCCCGAAGGCCGGGGCCGGAGAACAGGTGCCGGAACCGCGACCGTCAACAGGGACCGCGTCCGGGACCGCGACCGAGACCGCGTCCGATACCCGCGACGACGACCGGGACCGCAAACCACGTCCGGGACCGCGTCCGGGTCCGCGCCCGAGAGCCGGGACCGCGGCCGCATCCGTGTCCGTCATCCGCGTCGGCGAGCCGGGTCCGTGGACCGTGAGGGCCCGGTGGCGAGCCGCGACATGATTCCCTCGTGTTGTTCATTTGGATGAGGGTGGATAGCTGGTCGGCCAACCGTGGTCAAGGACATGCCGGCCAAGGGCCGGTCGCTTCGCGACCCTTGACAACGGTTGTCCCACCAGCTTTGGGGGTGACATGAACAACACGGAGGAAAACATGTCTCACGCGCTCCCCAGCAACACCCTCGACGTCCATTCGGTAGCTCTCGAAGCTGCCGGCCTCTCAATATCACTGGTCACTCGGGTACCGGCGCCCCTCAAATCGATCGCCGATCAGGTGATCCGGTCGGCAAGTTCAGTACCTGCCAACCTCTCAGAAGGGCATGGCAGGAACGGCCGAGATCGCATGCACCACTGGCGAATTGCATACGGCTCAGCCAAAGAGGTCGACAGCCATCTCAGGCTGCTCGCCCAAGCCGGGGCCATCGACAAGCGCCGTGCCCAAACCGCACTCGAACTCTTCGACCGTGTCCGTGCGATGACCTGGCGGTTGCTCCATCCGAAAGGGTGATCATCATCCACCGTGCCTGGGTGACCGCGGCCCGCCCCTGCCGCCGATGCGGCCTCCGGTCGCTGTCACGGCCACCTGAACCCGACGCCGTCAGCCCCCGAACAGCCAACGCCGACGTAGAAAACCAAGAGCGCCAAAAACGCCAAAACGGGCGTGCCGGGTGCGCCCTCTCTTCACCGGGCAGAAATCCCAACTGAGCCGTCGGTGGGAAGAAGGGCGACACCGGGCACCCACGGCGGAAACGTCAGCAATCGAGTGGTGGCAGACGCCGTAGGCCACCGAGGTCATTTTCCTCAAGGGCGATGCTCTCCCAATTCCGATTCTGTTGCCCTTGAGGAAAATGCACCGAGCGGGGGCGATCGGCTGCCGTTGAGCTTACGCCGACCTCAAAGCGCCCCCGAAGGCCGGGGTTGGAGAGCAGAACCAGCGTCCGGGGCCGCAACGCCGACGCGGAAGCGGCCCCGATTCACTGTCGCTGTCGCGGCCACTGACGCTGAAGCTGACGACCGCCCCATAAAAAGCGGCGCCCCGAGGGGCGCCGCGAAAAGTCAGGCCACGGGACGTCACCCCTCCTTCTTCAGCAAGAAGCACGACAGCGCAGGCAGCAGCACCAGAGCCCCAATCATGTTGACCAGGAACATGAAGGTCAAGAGGATGCCCATGTCAGCCTGAAACTTCAAGGGTGAGAAGATCCAGGTAGCGACGCCTATGCCCAGGGTGATACCGGTGAACAACACGCCGTTGCCGGTGATCGTCAGGGTGTTTCGATAGGCCTCGGCCAACGACTGCCCCTCCTTGAGGTTGCTGCGATACCTGCTGAAAATGTAAATCCCGTAGTCCACGCCGACACCGACCCCAAGGGCAACGACCGGCAAGGTCGAAACCTTGAGTCCGATCTCCAGCATGGTCATCAGGGCGTAGGCCAGGACAGACACCAGGGCCAGGGGGACGACGATGCACAAGGTCCCCTTGATCGAGCGGAAGGTGATCAGGCACAGTATGATGATCGCAGCAAAAACCCACATCAGCATCGGGAACTGCGCTTCGGACACGACCTCGTTGGTCGCCCCCATGACGCCGACGTTGCCAGTCGCCAATCTGAAATTGGTCGTTTCCGAGCCATGCTCCGCCTGGTACGCCTTGACCTCGGCGATAACGCGTTCGGTCGTCTCTGCCCTATGGTCAGACGTGTAGATGTAGACCGGCATGACGCTGCACTCGGAGTTCAACAGCCCGGTACTGGTGTCGATGTAGGTCACTGCTTGCGCCATCGTCGCGGGATTTCGCGGCAATACGCGCCATTTGAGGCTGCCCTCGTTCCAGCCTGCGTTGATGATCTTGGCGACCCCGGCGACGCCGAGTACCGACTGCACTCCGGGCACGTTGCGCATGTGCCACTCGAAGCGGTCGATCGTCGTCATGATCTCGTATTCGGTGCAGCCCTCCGGGACTGACTCGACGATCACCGTGATGACGTCCACACCGATGTTGAAGCGGCTGGTAATGAAATTGGTGTCGATATTGTAAACGGAGTCCGCCCGCAATTCAGGCACTCCGGCATGCAGATCACCAATCTTGATTTCGCTTGCCTTCCAGCCGCCCACACCGAACAGGATCACCGCGATGATGACGACGATTGTTGCAGCCCGTGGTTTGGCAACTCCGGCCAGGGCGTTCCATGCGCCGTCCATGTGGCTATGGCGCCGCCTGAGCTTGAGGGCGTAGATCTCGTCGAATTTCGTGTATGACAGGAGGACCGGAACCAGGATCAGGTTGGTCAAGATAATCACGGCGACACCGAGACTGGCGGTGACCGCCATCTCCTGAATCATGCGGATCTCGATCAGCATGATTGTAATGAAACCGATCGTGTCACTCAGCAGGGCGATACCGCCGGGAATCAGCAGACGTCGAAAAGTATTTCGAGCCGCCTGCTCGCTGTTGGCGCCTTCATAGATTTCCGCACCGTAGGCACTGACCATCTGCACGCCGTGACTGACGCCGATGGCAAAGATCAGGAACGGAACCAGAATCGACATCGGGTCAATGCCGTAGCCCATCATCGTCAACAACCCCAACTGCCACACGACCGAGGTCAAAGAACAGCCGACCACGATCAGGGTCAGTTTGAAGCTCTGAGAGTAGATGTAGACGAAGACCGCCGTGATGAAGAAGGCGACCAGGAAGAACAGGACCACCCGCGATACCCCGGCTGCGATATCGCCGATCACCTTGGCGAAGCCGATGATGTGATAGTCGAAATCGACTCCTATCTCGTGGCTGCTGTACTTGGTGCGGACCCCCTCCAACTGGCCGGCGACATCGATGTAGTCCAGCCGTTCGCCGGTATTGGGGTTGATCTCGAGCAACTCGGCGACGACGATCGCCGACGAGAAGTCAGTGGCGACCAGCCGACCCATATAGACCGACTTGAACAGATTGGACTTGACCTTGGCGAAGCCCTCGTCATTCGGCTCAAAATCGTCCGGAATGACGTTGCCTCCGGAGATCCCATCCTCGACGACTTCAGTAAACCGAACGTTGGGTGTGAACAGCGACATCACCCGGGTTCGGTCGACACCGGGGATGAAGAAGACGTCGTCGGTCAACTCCTGCAACACCTCGAAGAACCTCGGCGTGAAGATGTCACCCTCTTTGGCCTGAATGGCGATGACGACACGGTTGGCCCCGCCGAAATCTTCTCGATACTCCAGATAGGTCTTCATGTACTCATGTTTGAGCGGCAGCAACTTTGCGAATCCCGCGTCAATTCCAAGGTGGGAGGCCTGAAAGGCCATGAATACCGTCATCAAAAGAAAGAAACCGACGACGAGCAGCCGGTTCTTGAATACCAGGTTTTCGAGCCAGGCTGTCATCGCACTACCCGTCCTTTCTGTCGTTCAGCTCACTCAAGGGGAGTGTTCTGATGCCGAATTCTCCGACGTAGACCAGCGTCTCATCCGTCGCCGCGACGACCGCCGAAATCCCACGCCGGTTGCCGTGCTGGTGCAGCTGGAAGGTCTGGCCACCGTCATGCGACACCAAGACCACACCTCCAAGACCGGTGATGATGATGGTCCCGTCGGCCAGTTGAAGCGAATTGGTCAGCATCGACACGGTATGGGTCTCGATTTCGGTCCAGGTCTCGCCGGCGTCGTCCGAACGGAAGAGATGTCCCCTGAGGCCGAAGGCCAGAACGCTGTCACCCTCCAGAGGCAAGACTCCGAAGAACGATCCCCCATAGGGGGTGGGCAGATCGACCCATGTTGCCCCGCCGTCATCGGAACGGTAGAACAGGCCGGCCTCGGCCGCGATATAGAGGCGTTCACCGCCCGCCGGGACAATCTGATTGAGATGGAAATCGTCCTCACTGATGTAGCGGGAGGTCCAGGTGATACCGCCGTCGGAGGTCTCAAAGAAGGAACCGTAGGCACCAATCGCAAAACCATGGTCGGCGTCGGGAAACCAGACATCCATAAGGGGATTCTCGTCCTCAGGGACCCAGTAGACCCTTTCCCAGGTCGTTCCCCCGTCCTGGGTTCGAACGATGACACCATCGTGGCCGGCTGCCCACCCCAGATTCCGGTCGTGAAAATGGACGGCATTGAGACCGGATCGGGTCGGAACCTCCGCCTGATTCCAGGACTCGCCCTGATCCTCAGAGAGCAGGATATGCCCCCTCGATCCGACGGCAACCAACAACCCGTCAACGGCCGCCACATCGATCAGCAGCGACTTGGAGGCACGCGGCGCCTGGACCGCAAACTCCGGTGGGTCCTGATCCTGGGCGACAACGGGTGCAACCACCAGAAGGCAGATCGCCGCTGCAACCGGCCAACGCCACGGAACTCTTCGAAAGATTATCGCTACCATCTGTCCTCCTCCTCAGTCTCTTACCACCGAGATTCTAGGAATGATGGTAAGAAAGCTATTAGCTATTAGCTGTTAGCAAGACAGCTTCATGGCTCTCAGAACAACGCTTCCTGAGCTAACCGCTAAAAGCTAACCGCTAAAAGCTCCCGGCGGTGCCGTTCGGTCCCTTATTGATTCCGGCTCCGCCGGGCTGGGGCCAGTGCTCGAAAAAACGACGGTCGGGCCCTGGGGCCCGACCGTCTATGAGTCAACTCAGCGCCGTCCGGAGCGGCGAAGTGCAGCGGGCGTATAGTCTTCCATCGTCCGCTTGATATTGAATGTGTAGGCTTTGTTCTCGCTGTTGAGGCCCAGAGCGAGGTAACGGCCCGCCTGAAGGTCGGTGTGAACCTCAAGCGACGTCCAGATCGTCGGCACGTTGTAGTAGTTGATCACGTGCGCCTCGGACACCCGCCACAGCTGGTCGCGTTTGTCATACTGGTCCATCGCGACGATCTGCCAGCTGTCCTCATCCAGGTAGAAGGTCCGACGCTTGTAGATGTGGCGCTCACCCTTTTTCAGCCTGGCATCGACGACCCATACCCGGTGCAGCTCGTAGCGAACCAGGTCCTGGTTGATATGAAGAGGCGTCAGTATGTCCTTGACCTTGACCGATGGGTCCTGCAGCTTGTAGGAGTTGTAAGGAATGTAGATCTCCTTCTTGCCCACCAACTCCCACTCGTAGCGATCGACGGCGCCGTTGAACATGTCAAACTGATCCGAGGTCCGCATAGCGTCGGAGGCCGTCCCGGGATTGTCGTAAGCGACGTTGGGCGCACGGCGAACTCGACGTTGCCCGGCGTTGTAAAGCCACGCACTTCGGTGTTCCTTGACCTGATTCATCGACTCCTGCACCAGCAGAATTCCACCAGCCAGGCGGGCGGGCGCCATCACTTCCTGCTTGAACATCAGGACCTTGTTGTTAAGATCCGCTTCGGTTTTGCCCTCCATGCTGTAGAGCATGTAGAACTCGTCGTGGAACTGGACCAGGGTGTACTTGCCCTTGCGGGTCGGCGCCGCCTGGGCGATGTCCCGGGCCGCAGCGTCGGAGCGATATCGCAGTATGTGATTCCAGATGCCCTCGACGCCGGTCTTCGGGATAGGAAATGGAATGCCGTTGATCGAGCCGGTGACACCGTAACCGTTGTCTACGGTCCGGGCAGTTCCTGCGTTTTCCTTGGTCTTGTCGTAGATCCGCTGCGGGAACGAGGCGCTGCGACGGGTCGGGTAGACTTTCATCTTGTATGACGGATAGGTCTTGAGCAGGGCCACCTGGCCAGGGGTCAGTTTGTCCTGGTACTCGGAAACGTTGTCCCCGGTGATTGTGAACAGAACCTTGTCGTCCGCAAAGGGATTGATGTAGTGATCACCGACTTTGTACCCATCAGGAGGCGTGGTAATCCCACCGTCCCAGGCAGGAATCGTTCCGTCGGCGTTTCCGGCTTTCTCAGCACCCATGGGGGTGAGATCGGCGCCCAGTCGGGCTACTTCTTCGGGGGTCAACCCCGCCCAAAGCGTCGCCGAGGTCCCGACAAGGACCAACAACGCCGCCACAAAGATAATCAGGTTTTTCCGTTTCATGGTGCTGCCTCCCTAGAATGAGTACTTGATGACTGCCGCGACGAAGTCACGGTCGTTGATGAGGTTGTAGCGACCGGCACCGTTGAATTTGGTGTAACTCAGGTCGATCTGCCAGGCGTTCTGGAATGCCGCGGCCAGACCGACACTCAGGGCCTGACGTCCCTCGATGAAGTTGCCGCCGGGACCCGGAGTCACGCCGTCAACATCGTGCTGCCACGCGAAGCGAGGCGCCAACGACCATGCGCCGATGGCATTGTTGTAGGTCAGACGCCCGACCAGGCGATAGCCCCAGGAGTTGGGATCGGCGAAATGCCGCGCCTCTTCAAAGGGTTTGCCGGCATGGGCGCCGCCGGGCCCAGCGTGAATCGGGTTGCCGCTGGTGTAGGTTCCCGGGCCCTCAAAGCGGAGTACGTCTTTGGACGGCATGCCGGAGATGTGGGTGTAGGCGGTCTCGAATACGAGCACACCTTGATTTGCCCCCAGAATTGGCCCGAAGACCTTGGTCAAAGTAAATTGGGCCTGGGTCGCGTCCATGCGCCGGAATCCTTCAATCTCGGTTTCAAATCCAACGCCTCCGGGCACCACCTGGTTGGTGGCGGCCAGGCCGGCCGAAATCGGTGACAATGAGGCAAAGAGAAGCTCAACATCATCCACCTGGAACGGTTTGTCCTGGGCGTAGGAGATCTCGCCCTGGAATGCGATTCCGCTGGTACCAAGCTGGGCATTCCAGCTGAAGCCGTACATCGTGATGTCTTCGGGATACGCAAGGAAGTAAGAAGCCGTCGAGGCATAGGCATCGGTGCCCGCCGCCTGCGCCGCCCCTGCGGCTGCGGCGTCGGCCTCGGGAGACACTCCCGGTGGAACCCCGAGGGCATAATAGACTCTCAGTGACGCCGCTGCGCCCGCGGCCTGGGCAGCCATTGCACCCTCAAGCGTGCCGGTCAAGGCGTTGATCGTCGGCAGCCGGCTGTGATAGTTCATGTAGTAAAAGCCGAACTCGGTGCCGTTGAGACCATCAGCGAACCAGCGCAAGGCCGCACCGTACTGGCCACCGTCCTCGGGCTCCTGGTTGACACCGTGCGGAACGCCCATGAAGGGGTGATCGAGGTCCTGATCGGCCCAGAACGGCGGAACGCCATCGTCAGCAAAGCTGCCGAAAGCCAGGAATACGTGAGTCCCGCCGAGACCGGCGAAATCATTGGTCGAGAAAAAGGTTCCCGGCGGGTCGATGACGGTTTCGTTCCACTCGTACTGATAGAAACCCTCGAGAGACAGGGCGCTTGAGAGATCCACCGACATCCACACCAGGCCGTTGGGCCTGAAGGCCTCACGCAACTCGGCGCCGGGTACCCGGAGGGCGCCGACATCGACCGAGTTGATGGAATTCAAGCCACCCTGAATAAAGGTGCTCTCACCCCAGTTCAAGACCTGGCTGCCGGCTCGAATCTGGCCCCCGCCGTTTCCGACCCTGAACTTGAACCAGGCAAATGCGTCAAGCAACTCGGTCCTCGACCCGACCCAATCCAGGGCCTCCTCGGTGAGGGGGGTGCGCTCACGGTCACCATCTTCCAGTTCGAAGTCGTAGAAACCGGTCCCTCGGAGGAAGACTCCGAAGTTCTTGTAAGCGTAATCGATATCGACCGTGGCCTTGAGCGTGTTACTGACCAAGCCCTTGTCAAAGTTGAGGTTTCCGTCGTCACCATTGACCGAGTAGGCCGTACCGCCGCTCGGAAGGCCGATAAGCGCCAAGTTCGGATCCTCGACTCGATAACGGGCGCCCCACGAGATTGTCGTGTCCAAATTGAGCCTATAGTTGCCGGACGAAAGATCGACCGCATGCGCCGGCACGGTGAAGACCACCATTGAGGCCACCGCAAGGACGACAAGGGCCACTCTTCGCCCCTGAGGGAGCAGCCGCATTCCTGATTTTCTACTCATCATATTCTCCAATCCTCGATCCAGTCGAAGTCATTTAAAATCAAAGAAATTCTCCGTACCATCGGCTCAATCAAACAGCGGGAACGGGCGCATGAGGAACGGGTCATAGACCGGCGCCATCGAGAAGAAGTGGTCGTCGAATATCGGATCAAAGGTCCCGACGAACCAGAGCTGGCCCGACTCCCCGAGGGGGAACATGCTCTGAATATTGACCGGTCCGGTCTCGTCGAACTCCACACAATGGGCGTAGGTCGAGCGACTGGAGAACGGCATCGAGTGAATGTTATTGAAGGCCGGATTGAGATTGCCGAGAAGGGCGTGGCCGAAGACGATCTCGCCACGCGGCGCCTCGTACGGACCCAATCCCATGGAGGCGATCGTATTGTCGAGGGCCAGAATAATGATGCCCTCGGCATCAGTCGGTTTGCCCGATCCCAGTTTGTCCTGGAACCAGTCATAGAACGTCGGCAGCGGTGCCTCGGCACCCTGGAGCGTACGGATCAAGACGTTGAAGAGCATGTGCTTCGCTTGACCGTTCCAGTCCATTCCCGAAGCCATGAATTCGTCCTCGAATGTCAAACGCAGGACCTCCTTGATCCAG